>JASGDW010000107.1:0-9630 GCA_047606965.1 Microbacterium sp. | reverse complement strand
GGCTCCGGCGACCGCCGCCGCGCCCGCGCCGCAGTGCGCACGGCGATCCGGCTGGAGCACGCGGCCCGCCGAGCCTAGGTCGCGGACGCGTCCCGGCTCAGGCGGGCACCGCCGCGGCCACCGCGTCCTCCACGGTGGGATGCATGAACGCGAACCCGGACGCCGTCAGCGCCGCGGGCACCGCCTCCACGTCGCATGTGAGCAGCGCCTCGGTGGCCGCGGCGCCGAGCACGGCGCGCAGCGCCCATGCCGGCGCCCGCAGCAGATAGGGCCGGTTCAGCCGGCGTGCGAGCGCGAAGCCGAGGTCGTTCGCCGTGGCGCGGGTGGGACCGGTCAGGTTCACCGGCCCGTCGGCGTCCGTGTCGATCAGGTGCCGGATGGCGCGGACCTCGTCGGCGAGGGAGATCCACGGCCAGACCTGCGTGCCGCGCCCGATCGGACCCGACAGTCCGAGCCGGGTGAGCAGGACCAACGGCTTCAGGACGCCGTCCGCGTGCACGACCGGCGCCGTGCGCAGCAGGACGACGCGGGCGTGCGGCCCGGCGTCTCGCGCCTCGCGCTCCCACGCGACGCACAGCGTGGCCAGGAACGTGTCCCCGGCGGGGGTGGCCTCGGTCACCCCGCGGCCCGACGTGCCGTACACGCCCACCGCGGAGGCGTTCACGAGGGCCGGCGCGTCGGTCCCCAGCGACCGGATCGCGGTCGCGAGCGTCCGCGTCGGCTCGATCCGCGAGCGACGCAGCTCGTCCCGGTAGGCGCCGGTCCACGGGAACCTGCCCACGCTCGCCCCCGACAGGCCGACGACCGCCACCGCCCCCGCGATCACGGCCGGGTCGAGGTCCTGCTCGCCCGGACGCCACTGCGCCTCGTCCGGAGCCGACGGCGGCCGGCGCACCAGGCGCGTCACGCTCACGCCGTCCGCGCGCAGCGACGCCGCGAGCGCCGATCCGATCAGGCCCGAGGCCCCGGCAAGCACGACACGGCGATCACCCAAGCGTCGCCTCGAGCGTGATCTCGACCCCGGCCAGAGCCTGCGAAACAGGGCAGCCGACCTTCGCCTCCGCGGCGAGCCGTGCGAACTCCTCCGCCGACAGACCCGGCACGACGGCGTTCACGTTCAGGTGGCTGCCGGTGATCCCGGTGCCGGGGACGAAGGTGACGGATGCCGTGGTCTCGATCCGTTGCGGGGGAGTGCCGTTCCCGGCGAGGGCGTGCGAGAGCGCCATGCTGTAGCACGAGGAGTGCGCGGCGGCGAGGAGCTCCTCGGGGGTGGTCACCGCATCCGAGCCCTCGCTGCGGGCCTTCCAGTCCACGGCGAACGGGCCCTGGTTCGAACTCTCCAGTGCGATCTCGCCGGAGCCCTCGACGAGGCTCCCCTGCCAGGTCGTGGTCGCGTCGCTCGTCACGCTCATGCTCTGCTCCTTCGGCGCGCGGCGCGGACCTTCCGCACCCGCGGGCTCAGGCTAGTACCGTGCCCCGGGGCGCGCGACCGGTCTCAGACCGCGGCGCCGGCACGGCCGAGGATCCCGACGCGCTGCAGCAGCAGGTACAGCTGGCAGCCGAGGCACAGCCCGAACACGGCGTTCAGGAAGGCGGCGACGAAGGCCGCCGCCGCGGCGATCGTCAGGCCCCAGGGCACGCCCGCCAGCTGCAGCACCAGGCCCACGACGGTGACGAACAGGCCGACGCCCTGGGCGAAGCGCGGCGGCCGCGGGTCCTCGAACTCGGTCGGCGGCTTCAGCCGCGGCTGCACGACGGCGCGGTACAGGGCGCCCCACGGTGCGGTGCGCGGCCAGAGGACGCTCCACGCGAACAGGATCGCGATCGCCAGCAGCAGCAGGAACGCCGGGTCGAGCACGCGGGCGGCGACGCTCGCACCGGCGCCTCCGCCGGTCACGAGCGCCACGAAGACGTCGACGAGCAGCAGCAGCGCGGTGATGGACGCCGCGAAGCGCGGGCCGCGAGCGTCGATACGGGCGGGATCAGCCATGTGGGGCCTCCTCGGCGATGCGGGACAGTTCGAGTTCGAGCACGTCGCGACCGGGCACCCCGCCGAAGCGGGTGCGCACCCGCCCGTCCCGGTCGAGGAGGAGCGTGGTGGGGGTCTGCAGCACGTGGAACTGTTTGGCGATGTCGGGCCGGTGCGTCAGGTCCACGTCCAGGTGGCGCACCCCCGGCCGCCCGGCGGCGATCGCGGACAGCGTGCGGTGCATGCCGGGGCAGCGCGAGCACAGCTCGGTGCTGAACTGCAGCAGCGTCGCGCGCTCTCCCAGCCCGTCCGCGCCCAGGGGGACCGGGTCGACGATCTCGCCCGCGTCGACCGGCCGGCGCCGACCCCGTGAGCGACGCAGCAGCAGGCCCGCGCCGAGCGTCGCCACCAGCAAGGCGGCGATCACCAGCAGAGCGACGGTCGGGTCCACAACTGACCAGGATAGGCGCTCGCGCCCGCTTCCGAGCCGGAATCGCGCAGAATGACCGGCGACCGTAACACAGCGGTGCCGTCCCGGCGTCCGGCGCCACGGGTATCGTGACAGGTGTGACAGCCGCGATCCCGACGCCCTACGAAGACCTGCTGCGCGACGTGCTCGCGCACGGCACGCACAAGGACGACCGCACCGGCACGGGGACGACGAGCGTGTTCGGCCGGCAGATCCGCTTCGACCTGTCGCGGGGCTTCCCGCTGATCACGACCAAGCGCGTGCACTTCAAGTCGGTCGCGGTCGAGCTGCTCTGGTTCCTGCGCGGCGACTCGAACGTGCGGTGGCTGCAGGAGCACGGTGTGACGATCTGGGACGAGTGGGCCGACGCCGACGGCGAACTGGGCCCGGTGTACGGGGTGCAGTGGCGGTCCTGGCCCGCCCCCGGCGGCGAGCACATCGACCAGATCGCGCAGGTGATCGAGCAGGTCCGCGCGAACCCCGACTCCCGGCGGCTGCTGGTCTCGGCCTGGAACCCGGCGGACATCCCGCACATGGCCCTCGCGCCCTGCCACGCGCTCTTCCAGTTCTACGTCGCCGACGGCAGGCTCTCCTGCCAGCTGTACCAGCGCAGCGCCGACCTGTTCCTGGGCGTGCCGTTCAACATCGCCTCGTATGCGCTGCTGACGCTCATGATCGCCCAGCAGACCGGCCTGGAGCCGGGCGAGTTCGTGTGGACCGGCGGCGACTGCCACGTCTACGACAACCATCTCGAGCAGGTGCGCGAGCAGCTGAGCCGCGAGCCCTACCCGTACCCGGCGCTGCGCTTCGCGCGGAAGCCGGCGTCGATCTTCGACTACGCCTACGAGGACTTCGTGGTCGAGGACTACCGGCACCACCCCGCCATCCGCGGTGCCGTCGCGGTATGACCCTGGGGCTGGTGTGGGCGCAGGCCCACGGCGGGGTGATCGGCGCGGGCGGCCGCATGGGCTGGTACGTGCCGGAAGACCTCGTGCACTTCCGCGCGGTCACCGGCACCGCCGCGGTGGTCATGGGCCGGCGCACCTGGGACTCGCTGCCGGAGCGGTTCCGTCCGCTGCCGGGCCGGCGGAACATCGTCGTCACCCGTCGCGACGACTGGCGCGCCGAGGGAGCCGAGCGGGCCGGGTCGCTTCAGGCGGCGCTCGCGCTCGCCGGGGGCGACGCATGGGTCGTCGGCGGCGGGCAGCTGTACGCGCAGGCCGTCGGTCGGGCCGACGTCCTCGAGGTCACCCACTTGGATCTGGACGCCGACGGCGACACCTACGCGCCGTCGCTCGCGGGCTGGCGCCAGGTGGGGGCCGACCCGGTGGAGGGCTGGCACACCTCGCGCACCGGCATCCGCTATCGCTTCGTCACCTACGCCCGGGAGCCCTAGCCGCCCGCGCGTGCCCCCGCCTCCAGCCCGCGAGACCGCATCTGCGCGCCGGGCGGCCCGCTCAGGCGAAGCGGCCGAGCCGGATGCCGGCGTAGGCGAGGGCGGCGACCGTCTCCCCGTCGGTGATGCGGCCGTCGGCGACCATCGCGAGCGCCTCGGCGAACGGCACCCGCACGAGCTCGACGATGCCCTCCTCGCTCTGCGTCGCGGCGGCGTCCGCCGCGACCGACAGCCCCCGCGCGAGGAACACGTGCTCGGGCGCCTCCGCCACGCCGTTGAGCGCGTGCATTGTGCCCAGGCGGATCCACTCGGACGCCGCGAGGCCGGTCTCCTCGACGAGCTCGCGCCTCGCGGCGGCGAGCGGGTCCTCGCCGTCGCTGCCGCCGGCCGGCACCTCCCAGGAGCGTCCCGTGGTGTACCGGTCGACCGCGACCAGGCACACCCGGTCCTCGTCGTCGAGGGCCACCACGAACACGGCGGGATGCCGCATCCGCACCACCCCGTAGACGCCCTCGCCCGCCGGGCCCGTGACCCGGTCCTCCCGCACGCTGATCCATCGGTTCTCGTACACGGTCCGCGAAGCGCGCGTCGTCCAGCCCATGCCGCCAGCCTGCCAGAGCGCGAGAACCGATAGCCTGAGAACCATGACGCACCAGGGCAACCCGTTCGGACAGGTGCTCGTCGCGCTCGTCACCCCCATGACGGCCGACGGGGAGGTCGACTGGGACGGCGTCGCCAAGCACATCGACGACGTGATCGTCTCCGGCGCCGACGGCATCGTCGTCACCGGGACGACGGGCGAGACCAGCACGCTGACCGACGCCGAGAAGCTGCGCCTGGTCGAGGTCGGCAAGGACGTCGCGGCCGGCCGGGCGAAGATCATCACGGGCGGCGGGTCGAACGAGACCGCGCACGCGATCGAGCTGTACAAGGCCAGCCAGAAGGCGGGCGCCGACGGCATCATGATCGTCACGCCCTATTACAACAAGCCCACGCAGGCCGGCATCCTCACCCACTTCCGGCTCGTCGCCGACGCCACCGACCTGCCGGTCATCCTGTACGACATCCCCGGTCGCACCGGCGTGCCCATCGGGTACGAGACGATCCTGCGGATCGCCAAGCATCCCAACGTGCGGGCGATCAAGGACGCGAAGGGCGATTTCAGCGAGGTCAGCCGCGTGCTCAACCAGACCGACCTGATGTACTTCTCCGGCGACGACGCGAACGTGCTGCCGCACCTGTCGATCGGCGCGACCGGCCTCATCGGCGTCACCGCGAACATCACCGCCTCCCCGTACCGCACGATCGTGGACGCCGTGAACCGGGGCGACCTGGCCGCCGCGACCGCGGAGCACAGGCGCCTGGAGCCGCTCGTGCGCGCCGTCATGACGCACGTGCCCGGCACCGTGAGCGCGAAGTACATCCTGCACGGCCTGGGCCGCATCTCCAGCCCGCGTGTGCGGCTGCCGCTGGTGGGCCCGGAGGAGTGGGAGGCCGCGATCATCGAGGACGAGCTCGCGCTGGTCCACGACGTGCCGGGCATCGACGTCGAGAACTTCCGTCCCGATCGCAACGCCGCCGCCGGCGGGGCCTTGCCCAAGGTGCACGGGACCACACGCTGACAACACCCGGCACGAGCCGGCCACATGCGCCCGTGCGCGGGCGAGAGAGCGGATGCCGCACAGCGCCGCATCCGGAAAGGCAGTCCATGGCCACCACTGTGTACAGTCCGCCCGCCCTCGAGCCGGGAACGCTGCGGGTCACCCCGCTCGGCGGCCTGGGCGAGGTCGGCCGCAACATGACCGCCTTCGAGTTCGAGGGCAAGATCCTCGTCGTCGACTGCGGCGTGCTCTTCCCCGAGGAGCACCAGCCCGGCGTGGACCTGATCCTGCCGGACTTCGCCCCCATCCGGGACCGCCTCGACGACGTCGTCGGCCTTGTGCTCACGCACGGCCACGAGGACCACATCGGCGCGGTGCCCTACCTGTTGCGCCTGAAGGGCGACATCCCGCTCATCGGATCCCAGCTGACGCTGGCGCTGACCGAGGCCAAGCTCAAGGAGCACCGGATCAAGGCGTACACGCTGACGGTCTCGGAGGGGCAGCGCGAGCAGGTCGGCCCCTTCGACCTCGAGTTCGTCGCGGTCAACCACTCGATCCCCGACGCGCTCGCCGTCGCCATCCGCACCCCGGCCGGCACGGCGCTGGCCACCGGCGACTTCAAGATGGACCAGCTGCCGCTGGACGGCCGCCTCACCGACCTGCGCGCCTTCGCCCGGCTCGGCGAGGAGGGCGTCGACCTCTTCCTCGTCGACTCGACCAACGCCGACGTGCCCGGCTTCACCCCGCTGGAGCGCTCGATCGGGCCGGTGCTCGACCAGGTCATCGGCAAGGCGCCGCGCCGCGTGATCGTCGCCAGCTTCTCCAGCCATGTGCACCGGGTGCAGCAGGTCGTCGACGCGGCCGCCGCGCACGGGCGCCGCGTCGCGTTCCTGGGCCGGTCGATGGTGCGCAACATGACGATCGCCCAGGACCTCGGCTACCTGACCGTGCCGGACGGGGTGCTCATCGACTACAAGAAGGCCCGGGACCTGCCCGACGACCGGATCGTGTACATGTCCACCGGCTCGCAGGGCGAGCCCATGGCGGTGCTCGCCCGCATGGCCAACCTCGACCACGAGATCGAGCCGGGTCCCGGCGACACCGTGATCCTCGCCTCCAGCCTCATCCCCGGCAACGAGAACGCGGTCTACCGGGTCATCGACGGGCTGACCAAGCTCGGCGCGAACGTCGTGCACAAGGCCAACGCGAAGGTGCACGTGTCCGGTCACGCCGCCGCGGGGGAGCTGCTGTACTGCTACAACATCCTCCGGCCCCGCAACGTGCTCCCGGTCCACGGCGAGTACCGTCACCTCATCGCCAACGCGAGGCTCGCGCAGGACACCGGCGTGCCCGCCGACCGCACCATCGTCGGCGAGAACGGCACGGTCGTCGACCTGCGGGACGGCGTCGCGCGCGTGACCGGGCAGTATGACATCGGCTTCGTGTACGTCGACGGGTCGACGGTCGGCGAGATCACCGACGCCGACCTGAAGGACCGCCGCATCCTCAGCGAGGAGGGCTTCATCTCCGTCATCGCGGTGGTGGACGCCGCGACCGGCCAGGTCGTCAGCGGCCCCGAGATCCACGCGCGCGGCTTCGCCGAGGACGACTCCGTGTTCGACGACGTGAAGCCGAAGATCGCCGCGGCGCTGGCCGAGGCGGCAGCGTCGGGGGTGCGCGACACGCACGCGCTGTCGCAGGTCATGCGCCGCACGATCGGGCGCTGGGTGAACCAGCGGCTGCGCCGCCGCCCCATGATCGTCCCGCTCGTGATCGAGGCCTGACGCTCGATACACTCGCGGCATGCCCGCCCGCTTCCGACTCCGGCCAGCCGCGCCCGGTGACGGGTCCTTCCTGGCGGACATGGTGGTCGAGGCGGCGAACTGGCACGCCGGGGCGCCCCGGCCGCGGCACGAGATCGTCAGCGATCCGCGTCACAGCCGTTACCTCGCCGGCTGGCAGCGGCCGGGAGACTCCGGCGTCGTCGCGCTCGACTCGCAGGGCGGCCCGATCGGGGCGGCCTGGTACCGGATGCTGCCGCGCACCGAGCCCGGGTTCGGCTACGTCGGCACCGGCGTGCCGGAGCTGATCATCGGGGTGCGCCCGATCTGGCGGGCGCACGGCGTCGGCCGCGCGCTGCTGCAGGAGCTGGTGCGGCAGGCGCAGGCCGGCGGGTTCACGCGGCTCAGCCTGAGCGTGCAGCGCGGCAACTACGCGGCCGTGCTGTACCGCAGCGAGGGGTTCGTCGTGGTCGAGGCCGGCGTCGGCCGCGACACGATGGTCAAGCGGCTGCGCTGACCGGGCTCGCGCCGTAGGCCCGCGACGCGAGTCGCTGCCTGGGAATGTCCGATGCGCGCCCTAGCGTGGACGCATGCCCAGGAGCACAGGCACGACCGCGTCTTCGCGCACCCCGGCGAAGGGTCCGTCCCCGCGCGCCCGCAAGAGCGCCCCGGCGCCCGCGCGGTACGTCGGCGAGGAGGAGAAGCCGCCGGTAGCCGTGCGCGCCTGGCTCGGGCTCGCCCACGCGACCGGGGGGGTCTTCCGCGCGTTCGGCCCGGAGACCCTCGAGAAGGACCAGCGCCGCGACGGCTTCCCGTTCCTGCTCGTGCTGCTGGCGGTCGCCGGCGCGGTCGTGGAATGGTTCTTCATCGGCGAGGCCGCCGCCGCGACGCTGAGCGCCTACACGGTCGGCGGTCTCGTGGGCCGCGTGGCGTTCCTGCTGCCGTTCCTGCTCGTCGTGCTCGCGGGGTGGCTGTTCCGCCACCCCTCCTCGGTGCACGACAACGGCCGCATCGGCATCGGCTTCGCCCTGCTGACGGTCTCGTCGGCCGGGTTCTGCCACGTGTTCGGCGGGCGACCGGTGCCCAGCGACGGCCTTCCCGCGCTCAGCGCCGCCGGCGGCCTGTTCGGATGGATGCTCGGCGAGCCGCTCGCATTCGGGCTCACCCGGGCGGGGGCGGCGATCCTGCTCGGGCTGCTGGCGCTGCTCAGCGTGCTCATCATCACCAAGACGCCGCCGAACCGCATCGGGCGGCGTCTGGGCGACCTGTACGCGTGGATGTTCGGCGCCGAGCGGCCGGCCGAGCCGACCGGGCCGACCGCGCCGACCGCGGTGATGCCCGCGACCGACGACGACCCCTCCGAGTCGGTCCCGTGGTGGCGGCGCAACCGGAGCGGCCGCGAGGAGGACCCCGGGGAGGGGGCCGGGTCGCAGGACCTCACCGCGCTGCTGGCCGACACCGGCACGGTCGAGGGCGGCTTCGAGCAGGCGCTGACGCCCCCGCCGCGCGACGCGGTCACCGAGGTCATCGACCCCTCCGTGCTGGCCGCCGCGGAGCGCGTCGCGGCCGGCGCCACGGCGCTGCAGGACGACGCCGACACCGGAGGCCTCGATCCGCTGCCGGACGCAGCCGGCTTCGGCGCGGCCGGCGATCGCGTGCCGCCCTCCGCCCCCTATGTGCTGCCGTCGACGGCATCCCTGTCCGCCGGCACCGCCCCGAAGGCGCGGTCCGAGGCCAACGATCGCATCGTCGCGGCGATCACGGGCGTGTTCGAGCAGTTCGGGGTGGATGCCGTGGTCACCGGCTTCTCGCGCGGTCCCACGGTCACGCAGTACGAGGTCGAGGTCGGTCCGGGCGTGAAGGTCGAGCGCATCACCGCCCTGACCAACAACATCGCCTACGCCGTGGCCTCGAACGAGGTGCGCATCCTCGCCCCCATCCCCGGCAAGAGCGCGATCGGCGTCGAGATCCCCAACACCGACCGGGAGATCGTGACGCTCGGCGACGTGCTGCGCTCGCAGGCCGCGACCGCATCGACGCACCCCATGACGATCGGCGTCGGCAAGGACGTCGGCGGCGGCTTCGTCGTCGCCAACCTCGCCAAGATGCCCCACCTGCTCGTGGCGGGCTCCACCGGCTCGGGCAAGTCGAGCTTCGTGAACTCGATGATCACGAGCCTGCTGATGCGCGCCAAGCCGAGCGAGGTGCGGATGGTGCTGATCGACCCCAAACGCGTCGAGCTCACGAGCTACGCCGGGGTCCCGCATCTGATAACCCCCATCATCACGAACCCGAAGAAGGCGGCCGAGGCGCTGCAGTGGGTCGTGAAGGAGATGGACATGCGCTACGACGACCTCGCGTCGTTCGGGTTCCGCCACATCGACGACTTCAACAGGGCGGTCGTCGCCGGCGAG
>JASGDW010000106.1:0-3199 GCA_047606965.1 Microbacterium sp. | reverse complement strand
GACGCGCCCGGCGCGTCCTCCGGCCGCGCCGCGCCGCCCCAGACCCGTCCCCGCCCGGCGGGCGGCCCCTTCGCCGGCGCCGGGATGCCGGTCGAGAAGGCGAAGGACTTCGGCGCCGGCGCGAGACGGCTGCTGGGCACGCTCCGCCCCGACACGGCCCGGCTCGTGCTCGTCCTCGTGTTCGGCGTGGTCAGCGTGGGCCTGAGCGTCCTCGGGCCGAAACTGCTGGGCGCGGGCACGAACATCGTCGTCGCCGGCTTCGTGTCCGCCCAGCTGGGCGACGTGCCCGCCGGCACCACCAGGCAGCAGGTCATCGACCAGCTCATCGCCTCGGGGCAGCAGTCCCAGGCCGATCTGCTCTCGACGGTCGACTTCGTGCCCGGGGCAGGCATGGACTTCGCGGGGCTCGGCGCGATCCTGCTGGGCGTGCTGGCGATCTACGTGGCGGCGTCGCTGTTCTCGTGGCTGCAGGCGCGGATCCTCAACGGCATCGTGCAGCGCGCGATGCACCGGCTGCGCGTGCGGGTCGAGGACAAGGTGCACCGGCTGCCGCTGTCGTACGTCGACCGGACGCAGCGGGGGGAGCTGCTCAGCCGGGTCACCAACGACGTCGACAACATCGGCCAGACGATGCAGCAGACCATCTCGCAGGTGATCATCTCGCTGCTGACGGTCGTCGGCGTGGTCGTCATGATGTTCGTGATCTCGCCGCTGCTGGCGCTTATCGCCCTCGTGACGATCCCGTTGACGCTGCTGGTGACGATCCTGGTGGCCCGGCGGTCGCAGAGGCTGTTCACGGCACAGTGGCGGGCCACCGGCGTCCTGAACGCCCGCGTCGAGGAGACGTTCTCCGGCCATTCGCTGGTGAAGGTCTTCGGGCACCAGCGCGAGGTCGAGGCCGACTTCGCGGCTGAGAACGACGCGCTGTACCGTTCCAGCTTCGGGGCGCAGTTCGTCTCGGGCATGATCCAGCCGGCGATGATGTTCGTCGGCAACCTGGTGTACGTGGCCATCGCCGTCGCCGGCGGTCTGCAGGTCGCGGCCGGCACGATCTCGATCGGCGACGTGCAGGCGTTCATCCAGTACTCGCGCCAGTTCTCGCAGCCGCTGAGCCAGCTGGGATCCATGGCGAACCTGCTGCAGTCGGGCGTCGCCAGCGCCGAGCGCGTCTTCGAGCTCCTCGACGAGACGGAGGAGGAGCCGGACCCTGCCGGAGCGCTGACCGCGCCGGCGGACGCCGGGCACCTGCGCTTCGACGACGTCTCGTTCCGCTACGTCCCCGGCACGCCGCTGATCGACGGCGCCGACCTCGACATCCGTGCCGGCAGCTCGGTCGCGATCGTGGGCCCCACCGGGGCCGGCAAGACGACGCTCGTGAACCTGCTCATGCGCTTCTACGACGTCGATGGCGGTGCGATAACCCTCGACGGCGTCGACACGCGCGCCATGACGCGCGCCGACTTGCGTTCGCGCACCGGCATGGTGCTGCAGGACACGTGGCTGTTCGCCGGCACGATCCGCGACAACATCGCCTACGGGCGCCCGGGCGCCGCCGAGGAGGAGATCGTCGCCGCGGCCACCGCCGCCTACGTCGACCGGTTCGTGCACGCGCTGCCCGACGGGTACGACACCGTGCTCGCCGACGAGGCCGCCAACCTGTCGGTCGGCGAGCGGCAGCTGGTGACGAT
This sequence comes from Microbacterium sp., assembly GCA_047606965.1. Taxonomy (GTDB): domain Bacteria; phylum Actinomycetota; class Actinomycetes; order Actinomycetales; family Microbacteriaceae; genus Microbacterium. The sequence continues at coordinate 1,511 of JASGDW010000106.1, read as the reverse complement.
CGCGCGGGCGTTCCTGGCGGATCCGCGCATCCTCATCCTCGACGAGGCCACCAGCTCGGTGGACACCCGCACCGAACTGCTGATCCAGCGCGCGATGGCCCGGCTGCGCCGCGACCGCACCTCCTTCGTCATCGCGCACCGCCTCTCGACGATCCGCGACGCCGACCTGATCCTCGTGATGGAGGACGGCACGATCGTGGAACAGGGCACCCACGACGAGCTGCTGCATGCCCGTGGCGCGTACTGGCGGCTCTACAACGCCCAGTTCGAGGCCGCCGCCGACGAGGAGGCCGCGGGCGGGGTCGCATCGGCATCCTCGGAGACACCCTCTAGGATGTGAGAACGCCGTGACCTCGTGTGCGGCGGCGATCTGCCAGCCGACCGGAGGACGTTTCGTGTCTGAGACGACGACGCAGACCCGACGGGTGGCGTTGGCATCCGGTGCGCTGGAGTTGTCCTGGGCGGCGGCGACCGATGTGGGGCGGCGCCGCGAGATCAACCAGGACGCCGTGCTGGCGCGCTACCCCCTGTTCGTCGTCGCCGACGGCATGGGCGGGCATATCGGCGGTGAGATCGCCAGCGCCTCGACGGTGAGCCGGCTCGAGACGGTCGCGACCGGCGGCACCGTCACCCCGCGGCTGATCGAGAAGGCCCTCGCCAAGGCCGTCAAGGACATCGCCGGCCATTCCGAGACCACCGACGAGGGCACCGGCACGACCGTCACCGGCGTCTACCTCGAGGCGGGCGGCGCCGAACCCCACTGGGTGACGTTGAACATCGGCGATTCGCGGGTGTACCTGCTGCGCGACGACGCGCTGGTGCAGATCACGACCGATCACTCCGTCGTGCAGGAGCTCGTCGCCTCCGGGCGTCTCAGCCCGGAGGAGGCCGAGAACCACCCCTACGGCAACGTCATCACCCGCGCGGTGGGGCCGAGCGAGAGCGTCAAGCCCGACTACGTGCGCCTCGACGTCGTCGACGGCGACAGGTTCGTCGTGTGCTCCGACGGGCTGACCAAGGAGCTCACCGACTACGGGGTCGCGCACTTCCTGCGTGAGCACGCCGACCCGGCGGAGGCCGTCGACGCCATGCTGCGCGCCGCGCTGGAGAACGGCGGCCGCGACAACGTCACGCTCATCGTGCTCAACGTCTCCCGCGTGGGCTGACCCTCTCCTCCCCAGGCCGATCCCGCCGGTGACCTCTCCACCGGTGCCGTGCCCTCGCGCCGTGCCGCGTCGCCGGCGACTGGACTGAGGGGATGCCTGAGCCCACGCAGTTCTCCCTGCCGCCGGCGCCCGCGGCGACCCGCCGCGCGGCCGTCCCCGTGCTGGCGTGCCTCGTGCCCGTGCTCGGCGCCGGTGTGCTGTGGCTGGGGACGGGATCTGCCCTCGTGCTGTGGTTCGCCGCGCTCGGCCCGCTCATGGCGGCGGCCTCGACGCTCGACGCCCGCCGCAGCGGCCGGCGCGAGCGCCGACGGGAGCGGGCGGCGCGCGCGGAGGCGGTCGCGCAGG
>JASGDW010000105.1:0-5081 GCA_047606965.1 Microbacterium sp. | reverse complement strand
GTCGTGGCGCGGCTGCGTCCCGGTGAGGCGCTGCCCTCCTCCGGGCGCAGCGCGCCGGCGGGGCAGGTGCCGACCCTGAACCTGCCGCTGGTGGCCGAGACGACCGGCGCCGACACCATCACGAGCGCGTACGGGGCGCTCGTGAGCGAGTCGCCGTCGGTCACCGACATGCCGAATGCGCTCGAGGAGCCCTCCGACGATCCCGGGCCCTTCCTGTCCTACGCGGTGCAGTGGATCCTGTTCGCGATCATGGGCTTCGTCTTCATCTGGTACGTGATCCGATCCGAGCGACGACACCGCCGCGAGGAAGCGGAGGAGGCCGTGGCGCGCGCCGCGCGGGGAGAGTCCGAGCCGGAGCGGGAGCCGCCGCCTCGGCGACGCCTGTTCGAACGCCGCCCCGACCGCGACATGAGCGACGAGGACGCCCTGCTCGACAGCATCGAGCGCTGACCTGCCCGGCGCTTCCCGCGGGCGGGACTATGCGAGAGTGACCAGGTCGGCGTAGTCGCGACCCCAGATGTCCTCGACCCCGTCGGGCAGGATCAGCACCCGCTCGGGGTTCAGCGCCTCGACCGCCCCCTCGTCGTGCGAGACCAGCACGACCGAGCCCTCGTAGTGCGCCAGCGCGCCGAGGATCTCCTCGCGCGACGCCGGGTCGAGGTTGTTCGTCGGCTCGTCCAGCAGCAGCACGTTGGCGCTGGAGACCACGAGCGTGGCGAGCGACAGGCGGGTCTTCTCGCCGCCTGAGAGGACCCCGGCCGGCTTGAGCACGTCGTCGCCGGTGAACAGGAACGAACCGAGCACCTTGCGCGCCTCGGTCGCGCTCAGATCCGGCGCGGCCGACATCATGTTCTCCAGCACCGACCGCGAGGTGTCCAGGTTCTCGTGCTCCTGCGCGTAGTAACCGATCTTCAGCCCGTGGCCCGGCTCGACCCGCCCGGTGTCGGGGGCGTCCACCCCGGCCAGCATCCGCAGCAGCGTCGTCTTGCCGGCGCCGTTGAGGCCCAGCACCACCACGCGCGACCCGCGGTCGATCGCGAGGTCGACGTCCGTGAAGATCTCCAGCGACCCGTACGACTTCGACAGCCCCGTCGCCCGCAGCGGCGTCTTGCCGCACGGCGCGGGCTTGGGGAAGCGGAGCTTGGCGACGCGGTCGTCCTGACGCACCTCGTCGAGCCCGGCCAGCAGCTTCTCGGCACGCGCGACCATCTGGTGCGCGGCGGCGGCCTTCGTGGCCTTCGCGCCGAACCGGGCGGCCTGCTGCCGCAGCGCCGTCGCCTTCTTCTCGGCGCCTGCGCGCTCCTTCTTGCGACGCTCCTCGTCGGCGACACGCTGGCGCTGGTAGTTCTTCCAGCCCATGTTGTAGACGTCGATGACCTGCCGGTTCGCGTCCAGGTAGAACACCCGGTTCACGGTCTCGCCGACCAGTTCGACGTCGTGGCTGATGACGATCAGACCGCCCCTGTACCCCTGGAGGAACTCGCGCAGCCAGACGACCGAGTCGGCGTCGAGGTGGTTGGTCGGCTCGTCGAGGATCATCGTCTGCGCATCGGAGAACAGGATGCGGGCCAGCTCGATGCGGCGCCGCTGACCGCCCGAGAGCGTCTTCAGAGGCTGGTCCAGGATGCGGTCGGGCAGCGAGAGGTTATGGGCGATGGATGCCGCCTCCGCCTCGGCCGCGTAGCCGCCGAGCGCCTCGAACCGCTCCGTGAGGTTGCCGTAGCGGCGCATCGCCCGGGCCGCGACGTCCGCGTCGTCGTCGGCCATCGCGAGCGACGCCTCGTGCATGCCGATCGCGAGCGTGCCGAGCCCCCGCGCGTCGAGGATGCGCGTGCGTGCGAGCATCTCCGGGTCGCCCGAGCGCGGATCCTGCGGCAGGTAGCCGAGCTCGCCGCCGCGTTCGACCGATCCGGAGCTGGCCAGCAGATCGCCGGCGAGAACCTTCGTCAGCGTGGTCTTGCCGGCGCCGTTGCGGCCGACCAGGCCCACCTTGTCGCCGTCACCGACGCGGAACGAGACGTCCTGCATGAGCACGCGCGCGCCCACGCGGATCTCGAGGTCGTGCACGGCGAGCACAGCGGACGTCCGTTCCTTGCGTGATCGGGATGCGGCCGAACGGCCGAGGGTCCAGTATACGTTTCGACAGCGGACCGCCGGGGCGCTCTCACTCGAAGTAGAGGTGATGGTGCAGTCTGCATCCTTCGTTGAAGCCGGCACCGCAGCGGGGGCAGGCGTCGACCTCCACGTACTCGGCGATGGTCAGCTCCGCGGCGCACATGCCGCACAGGATCGCCGCGCGCTGCCGCCGGTCCCGGGGCCACCGTCGGGCCTCGTGGCCCGCCACCGCGTCGTGGCACAGGTGGCACGGGTAGTACCGACCGCAGCAGCGGAACCGGATCGCGATGACGTCGCGATCGCCGTGGTAGTGCTCGCATCTGGTGTGCGCGTCCACGAGCAGTCCGTGGACGGCGATGTCGCCGACGAGGATGCGCCCGCCGCGCACGTCAGTCCGCCCCACGCGCCGTGAGCGCGTCGCCGACGTCGTCCGCGTGCCGGAGGGCCATGACCAGCAACGGCACGATGAACCGCGGGCCTAGGCGTACCCCGCGCGCCTGCTGCGCGTCCCGCACCCGGCGGGCGAACTCGGCGACGACGGGCACCATCGCGATCGTGAGGGAGAGCGTGAGGCCGAGCCGCCGCGGATCGGCGCCGAACGGCTCGAACGGACGCGTCGCCCGCTCGATGACCTCCAGCAGGTCCTGCGAGCGGGTTGTCAGCGTGAGCAGCGCGGCCAGCAGGACCACGGCGACCACACGCACCGTGGAGACGACGGCGTCCAGCGGGGTGAGGAAGACGAGCTGGCTGACCGCCATGAACACGACGATCCAGCGTGCCAGCCACAGCTGGCGCAGCAGCACCATCGGGACGAAGCCGGCGAGCGCGTAGGCGCACACGACCAGGGCGAGCACGAGCAGCGCGCTGACCAGGTCGCGCACCGCGAACGAGAAGGCCAGGGCGAGCACGACGATCCCGATCAGCTTCACCGCGGCCGGCAGCCGGTGGAGCGGGCTGTCCCCTGGCAGATACAGCGCGATCATCCGTGATCCCGCTCGTACCGGGCGACGACCTCCGCCGGACGGCCCACCTCCAGAAGCCGGCCGTCCTCGAAGCGGAGGGCGACGTCGGCACGGCGCGCGAGCGTCAGATCGTGTGTGACGATGACCGTCTGCGCCTCGAGGCCGTCGATGAGCAGGTCGCCGATGCGCCGGGCGTTGCGGAGGTCGAGCAGCGTCGTCGGCTCGTCGGCGACCACCAGTCGCGGCCCGCGGACCAGCACGCTGCACAGCGCGAGCAGTTGCTTCTGCCCGCCCGACAGGCTGTAGGCGGGGACATCGGCGAGGTCGGCCAGACCGTGCTCGGCGAGGATCTCGCGGGTGCGGTCGGCGATCTCGGCCCGGGTGCGCCCCGTGCCGCGCAGCGACAGCGCGACGTCCTCCGCCGCGGTGGGCATGAGGATCTGCGCGTCCGGGTCGGTGAACACGAAGCCGACCCGCTGACGCACCGCCCTCGTCTGACGGGCCACGTCCAGTCCGTGCACGTGCACCGACCCCGAGACGGGCGCGACCAGGCCGTTCAGGAGCCGCGCGAAGGTGGACTTGCCGGAGCCGTTCGCTCCGACGACGGCGATCCGTCGCGCGTCCACGCGCACGGACACCCCGCGCAGCACGTCCCGCCCGCCGAGCCGGACCGAGACACCGTCGAGCTCGATCCGCCCCGGCGCCGGCGGCTGCCCGCCGCCCGGAGGCGGGGCCTGCTCACTCGTCGCGGGCACCGAGCGCCGCCGTTGCGCGTGCGGCATCCGCGGTCCGCTCGTCCAGCCCGAACACCGGCGGGTACGCCCGGTGGAGGGCGAGGGCGAGCCCGACGGCGACCGCGACCTTCAGCAGGTCGCCGGGGATGAACGCCAGGCTCGCCACCACGGTGTCGCCGAGGGACAGGCCGGTCACGGCGGACTGGACCGGGACGCCGAAGAAGTAGATCACGAGGATGCCGCCGACCACGCCCCCCAGCGCCACCCGCCACCAGACGATCCGCTGCGCGTTGAGGTGCACGATCAGCCCGACCACGTACGCACCGGGGATCCAGCCGATGAGGTAGCCGGCGGTCACCCCGGCGAACACCCCGGCCCCGCCGTGCCCGCCCGACAGGAGCGGGAGGCCGATGAACACCAGCAGGAGGAACACGCCCACCGCCGCGGCTCCGCGGCGCGCCCCCAGCACGGCGCCGGCCAGGATGACGCCGAGCGTCTGGGCCGTGATGGGCACGAGGCCGGGCACCGGGATGGGTCCGATCAACCCCAGCACGGCGATGATCGCCGCGAAGATCGCGATCCGGGCGATGTCCCGGGTGTCGAAGCGTGACGTCGCGGCCATGCGGGCCCCTTTCCCTCGGTGCAGCCAGCGCCGTCCTGTACAGCGTTCAGGCCTGAACAGCGTTCAGTATACTCACGGCATGGGTGATGCCGACCGGCCCCGCGGGAAGGCGGCCATCGTCGAGGCGGCCCTCCGCATCCTCGACGAGTACGGGCTCGCCGACCTCACGATGAGACGCCTGGCGGCCGAGCTGGAGGTGCAGCCGAGCGCGCTGTACTGGCATTTCGAGAGCAAGCAGGCGCTGCTGGCCGCCGTCGCCGACCGGATCGTCGATGCGATGCGTCCCGCCGACGATGTCGCGAACTGGCGGGACGCGACGGCCGCCGCCGCCCGGGCGATGCGCGACGCGCTGCTCGCGCATCGGGACGGCGCCGAGGTGGTGCTCAGCACCTTCGCCCTGGGGCTGGGGTCCCAGGCCGGGCGGCGCCGGCTCGCCGAGGCCCTCGGGCCCGACCGCGACGCGCACGCCGCGGACGCCCTGCTGCAGTTCGTGCTCGGACACGCCTCGCTCGTGCAGCAGCGCATCCAGGCGACGTCGCTGGGCGTCGCCGTCCACTCCGCGGACGAACGGACCGCGACGGCGACGTTCGAGCTGGGCGTCGCGTTGCTGCTGCGGGGGCTGGACCGGTCCTGACGCGCGAGCGTCAG
>JASGDW010000104.1:0-4338 GCA_047606965.1 Microbacterium sp. | reverse complement strand
GGCTGCGGGGCCGGATCGCCGCGGCGCGCGGCGCATGGCCCCAGGTGCCCGCCCTGATGGCCCGGGGGACCGCGGCGGCGCTCGCCGGGCTCACGGCCGCGGCTGCCCTGCTGTGCGCGATCGCGCTGGTCCTGCGCGGGGCGCAGGTGGTGGCGCTGTCGCAGTCCGCGAACCTGGACCTGATGGGTGTCATCGTCATGGGCCTCGCCCAGCTCGTCTACCTGCCGACGCTGGTGGTCTGGGCGCTGTCGTTCCTCGCCGGCCCCGGCTTCGCCGTCGGCACCGGCACCTCGGTCACGCCGGCGGGCACGCAGCTCGGGGTCGTGCCCGGCATCCCGGTGCTGGGTGCGCTGCCCGAGTCGGTGTCGCCCTGGCTGCTGATGCTCGCGCTCGTCCCGGTCGGGACCGGTGCGCTCGCCGGGTGGATGCTGCGCTCCCGTCTCCGCGCGCACGACGAGCCCGGCGGCGAGACCCTCGGTGTGCGCGTCGCGCTCGTGGCCGGTGTCGCCGTGCCCACCGCCGTCGTGGGGTTCGTCGCGGGCGTGCTCGCGTCGGGGGCGATCGGCCCGGGCAGGCTCGCCGAGGTCGGGCCCGCGGCCTGGGCGGTGGCGCTCGCGGTGCTGATCGAGGTCGCCCTCGGCGCCGGCATCCCGCTGCTCGCCCCCCGCCCCCGTCCCGACCGCTCCCGCCCCCGGGTTCGTCTCCGTCAAGGTGCACGGCCAGAGGGGTGACCCGCGCAGCTCGACGGAGACGAACCCCGGGGCGCAGGGGCGTGGGGCGGGCGCGGATAGACTGGGCGGGTGCTCACGGTCGCCGTCCTCATCTCCGGCGCCGGCTCCAACCTCCGTGCGCTGCTGGAGGCCGCAGCGGATGCCGACTTCCCCGCACGCGTCGTCGCGGTCGGCGCCGACCGCGAGGCGGCGGGACTGGCCCATGCCGAGCGGTTCGGCATCCCGAGCTTCGTCGTCCCCTGGCGGGGAGCCGCCGAGCGCGAGGCGTGGGGTGAGGAGCTGAACGCGCAGCTGGCGGTCTGGGCGCCGGACCTCGTCGTGCTCAGCGGTCTGATGCGGCTCGTGCCGCCGGCCGTCGTCGCGTCGTGGGCGCCGCGCCTGGTCAACACGCATCCGGCGTTCCTGCCCGAGTTCCCCGGCGCGCACGCGGTGCGCGACGCGCTCGCCGCCGGGGTCAGCGCGACCGGTGCGAGCGTCATCGTCGTCGACGACGGCGTGGACTCCGGGCCGATCCTCGCTCAGGAGCGCGTCGCCGTCGAGCCCGGCGACGACGAGACCAGCCTGCACGAGCGCATCAAGCCCGTCGAACGGCGGCTGCTGATCGACGTCGTGCGTCGCATCGCGACCGGCGAGCTCGATCCCGCCGCCGCATCCTGAACCACCCACCATCCGAGGAGGACCCATGGCAGGGCCCAGCCACGACCCGTCCCTCTACCGCGACCGGGACCTCGTGCCTATCCGGCGCGCGCTGGTCTCGGTCAGCGACAAGACCGGCCTGCTGCGGCTCGCCGAGGCGCTCGCCGGCGCCGGGGTCGAGATCGTCTCGACCGGGTCCACCGCGCAGACCATCCGGGACGCGGGCCACCCGGTCACCGACGTGTCCGCGGTCACCGGGTTCCCGGAGTCGCTCGGCGGGCGTGTCAAGACCCTGCACCCGGGCGTGCACGCGGGCCTGCTGGCCGACCTGCGCCTCGAGGACCACGAGCGTCAGCTCGGCGAGCTCGGCATCGCGCCGTTCGAGCTGGTGGTGGTCAACCTCTACCCCTTCGTGGAGACCGTCGCCAGCGGAGCCGCCGGCGACGCGGTCGTCGAGCAGATCGACATCGGGGGTCCGGCGATGGTGCGCGCCGCCGCGAAGAACCACGCCAACGTCGCGATCGTGGTCTCGCCGGAGAGCTATCCCGCGATCGTCGACGCGATCGGTGCGGGCGGCACGACGCTCACCCAGCGCAAGGAGCTCGCCGCCCGCGCGTTCGCCCACACCGCGGCGTACGACCGGGCGGTGGCGACGTGGTTCTGCGAGGGCACGCTCACCGAGGAGGAGCTGCCGGCCCACCTCACGATCAAGGCCGAGCGTCTCGCGACGCTGCGCTACGGCGAGAACTCGCACCAGCGGGCCGCCATCTACACGCGCGTCGGCGGGCACGGCATCGCGCAGGCGACGCAGCTGCAGGGCAGGGAGATGTCCTACAACAACTACGTGGACGCCGACGCCGCCCTGCGCGCCGCGTTCGACCTCGTCAAGCCGGCGGTCGCGATCATCAAGCACGCCAATCCGTGCGGCATCGCGGTGTCCGCGCCAAACGCGCTCGACCCGATCGCCAGCGCCCACCTGCGCGCGCACGAGTGCGACCCGGTGTCGGCGTTCGGCGGCGTGATCGCCGCGAACCGCACCGTGACCCTCAAGATGGCGGAGAACCTGCGCGACATCTTCACCGAGGTCATCGTCGCGCCCGACTTCGAGCCGGCGGCGCTGGAGGTCTTCCGGCTCAAGAAGAACCTGCGGGTGCTGCAGCTGCCGGCCGACTGGATGCAGGAGCCGATGGACGTGCGCCTGGTCTCGGGCGGTCTGCTGCTGCAAGACGCCGACCGGTTCCCGCGCGAGATCGAGTCGCTCGTCGACTCGTGGCAGCTGGTGACCGGCGAGCGCCCCGCCGACGGCGAGCTGGAGAACCTCTCGTTCGCGTGGAAGACGTGCCGTGCCGTGAAATCGAACGCGATCGTGCTGGCGCGGGGCTCCGCCACGGTCGGCATCGGCATGGGCCAGGTCAACCGTGTGGACTCCTGCCGGCTCGCGGTCGAGCGGGCGGGGGAGCGCGCGGCGGGCTCCGCCGCCGCATCCGACGCGTTCTTCCCGTTCGCCGACGGGCCGCAGGTGCTTCTCGACGCCGGCATCTCGACGATCATCCAGCCCGGCGGCTCGGTGCGCGACGACGAGGTCATCGCTGCGGCGCGCGACGCCGGCGTCACGATGTACTTCACCGGGGAGCGGCACTTCTACCACTGAGGCTCGGCTCGGGGGGGTGCCGGGGCAGGCCGTTCGGTGAGGAGCGTGGGGCGGGCTGGCTGCGGCACGGACACGCGGCGACGGCATGCGTCTCCGGCGGGTGCACTCTCCGACGGCATTGAACTTCTCGTTCACATAGCGCTGTTGAGCTTCCCGTTCACACGGCGCGGAGGCCGCAGCGAATGCCGTGGCGTTGGCGATTCATGCACATTCCCGGTGTCGTGTGAGCGGGAAGTTCAACGCAGTCTCCGTGACAGACCGCGCGCGGGTGGCGACCGGGATGCCCGTCAAGAAGCCGTCGAACGTCCCAGCTCCTCGGACTCGCCTCCGCCCGAACCCGGGTGGCGCATCGTCCCAGCTCGAACATGATGATCTGCGGGTCGGCCGCGAGAGTGCGTCGTCCGAGGTCGCTCGGGGTGCCGGTCGGGCTCGGCACGGACGGCTGATGGGCGGCCTCGAAGGAATGTCGGCGCCGCAGAAGGCTGCGGGGATCCGCACCGCCGTGTCCGAAAACCGCGAGCCGACGGCCGTGCGACGTGTCAGGCTGAGGAAGTGCCCCACCCCGCGATGACCTTCGACGAGCGCTACCGTGCGATCAGCGCGCGCGACGCGCGGTTCGACGGGCAGTTCGTGACCGCGGTGCGCACCACCGGCGTCTACTGCCGTCCGAGCTGCCCGGCACGCACCCCGAAGCCCGGCAACGTCGCGTTCTTCGCCACCAGCGCCGCCGCGCACGAGGCCGGATACCGCGCGTGCAAGCGCTGCCTGCCCGAGGCGGCGCCCGGCTCACCCGAGTGGGATCTGCGCGGCGACGCCGCCGGCCGCGCCATGCGCCTGATCGCCGAGGGCACCGTCGAGCGCGAGGGCGTGCCCGGGCTCGCCCGGCGGCTCGGCTACTCCTCCCGTCACCTGTCCCGGCTGCTCACCGCCGAGCTCGGCGCCGGTCCCCTCGCCCTCGCCCGCGCGCACCGGGCGCAGACGGCGCGGATGCTGCTGGTCGGCACCGACCTGCCGGTCGCCGACGTCGCCTTCTCGGCCGGCTTCTCCAGCGTCCGTCAGTTCAACGACACCGTGCGCGAGGTGTTCGGGATGCCGCCCACCGCGCTGCGGGTCCGCGGCCACGGGCCGCATCCCGCGCCCGCCGGCGAACTCGACCTCGTGCTCGCCCACCGCCGGCCGATCGACCTCGACGGACTGTTCGGCTGGCTCGCCGCCCGCGCCGTCGGCGGCGTCGAGACGGCGCGGCCCGACGCCTTCGCGCGCACCCTCCGGCTGCCCGGGGGGCCGGCCTGGTTCGAGGTGCGCCGTGCCGGCGACGAG
>JASGDW010000103.1:0-3844 GCA_047606965.1 Microbacterium sp. | reverse complement strand
GGCGCCCGCCTCGCGCGCCTGGGCGCCGAGGTGCTGCGCACCTCGACCGCCGGGCCGGCCGCGCTGGCCGTCGTCGCGGCCCTGCTCGGCCGCTGGTGATCGCCTGCCCCCGGAAGCCCGACCCCGCTGGATAGACTGGCGGTCATGAGCGAGCCGTCCGTCTTCACGCGCATCCTGAACGGCGACATCCCGGCCGAGATCCTCGCGCAGACCGACCGGGTCTTCGCGATCCGCGACATCGCGCCGAAGGCGCCCGTGCACCTGCTCGTGATCCCCAAGACCGCCCAGTACCGGGACGTCGTCGACCTCGCCGCCGGCGACCCGTCGCTGCTGGCCGAGATGGTCGAGCTCGCCGGCGCCCTCGCCGCGGAGCACGCCGACGGCGACTTCCGCCTCGTCTTCAACCGCGGCGTCGGCGCCGGGCAGACCGTGTTCCACGTGCACGCGCACGTGCTCGCCGGCGAGCTCTCCGAGGGGAGCCTCGGTGGCTGAGGCCCCGGACGAGCCGGTCGTCGAGCGCCTGCTCGCCGACGGCATCGCGATGGTGCGACTGCTGGGCCCGCAGGACCGTCTGCTGCGCATCGTGGAACGGGAGCATCCCGACGTCGACGTGCTCGTGCGCGGCAACGAGATCACCCTGCGCGGCGCCCCCGCCCACGTCGACGCGGCGCGGCGGCTCGTGCAGGAGATGCTCGAGATGACCCGCACCGGCATCGACCTCGCCCCCGGCGACGTGTCCACCTCGCAGCGCATCCTCGACGCGGACTCCGGGCTGCGCCCCTCCGAGGTCATGGGCGAGGCCATCGTCTCCTCCCGCGGCCGGGTCATCCGCCCCAAGACTGCCGGCCAGAGGGCCTACGTCGACGCGATCGACGAGAACACGATCGTGTTCGGCATCGGACCGGCGGGCACCGGCAAGACCTATCTCGCCATGGCGAAGGCGGTGCAGGCGCTGCAGCGCAAAGAGGTCGAGCGCATCATCCTCAGCCGCCCCGCGATCGAGGCGGGGGAGCGGCTGGGGTTCCTGCCCGGCAGCCTCAACGACAAGATCGACCCCTACCTGCGTCCGCTCTACGACGCGCTCAACGAGATGCTCGATCCCGAGCTGGTGCCCAAGCTCATGGCCACCGGCACGATCGAGGTGGCCCCGCTGGCCTATATGCGGGGACGGACCCTGAACTCGTCCTTCGTCGTGCTCGACGAGGCGCAGAACACCACCCCCGAGCAGATGAAGATGTTCCTGACCCGCCTCGGCTTCGGCACGAAGATGGTCGTCACCGGCGACATCACCCAGATCGATCTGCCCCAGGGCGCCTCCGGGCTGCGGCTGGTCACGCGCGTGCTGAAGGACATCGACGACATCCGCTTCGCGACGCTCACGAGCGACGACGTCGTGCGTCACAGCCTGGTGGGCCGCATCGTCGACGCGTACACGGCGTACGACGAGCAGCGGCTGTCGGCGCGCCGTGAGCGGGACGAGGCCGCCGAGTTCGCCAGCCGGGCGGAGCGCCGTGCCGGCCCCCGCGACCGCCTGCCCAGACGAGGACGCCCATGACCATCGAGATCACGAACGAGTCCGGCGTCGAGGTCGACGAGACCGTGCTGCTGCGCCTCATGGAGAGCAACCTGGCCGAGCTCCATGTCAGCCCGGACGCCGACGTGGCCATCATGCTCGTCGACGAGGGCGCCATGGAGGCCCTGCACGTGCAGTGGATGGACGAGCCGGGACCGACCGACGTGCTGAGCTTCCCGATGGACGAGCTGCGCCCCGGAACCGACGAGTCGCCGACCCCGCCGGGTCTGCTCGGCGACATCGTGCTGTGCCCGCAGGTCGCCGAGACCCAGGCGGCGGCGGCGAGCCCGCCGCATCCCACGATCGACGAGCTGGTCATGCTCACCACCCACGGCCTGCTGCACCTGCTCGGCTTCGATCACGCCGAGACCGACGAGGCCAAGGAGATGTTCGGTCTGCAGCGCGACCTGATCGTGGCGTTCACGCTCGCCGAGCGGCGTCGTCGCAGCCGATGACGGCCGTCCTGCTGCTGCTGATCGCCGCGCTGCTGGTCGGCTTGGGCGGTCTGATGACCGCGGTCGACGCGGCGCTGACGGTCACCTCGCGGCAGGACCTGGCGGAGCTCGGGGAGTCCGGGCGAGGCGCCGCGTCGCTGCGGCGCATCGCCGCCGATCCCGAGGCGCACGTGGGTGCGATCTCCTTCATCCGGGTGCTCGCGGAGACCGGGGCGGCGGTGCTGGTGACGGCGGCGTTCATGCTGCTGTTCGACAGCATCTGGTGGGCGCTGCTCGCGGCGATCGTCATCATGACCGGCGTCTCGTTCGTGGCCGTGGGGGCGAGCCCGCGCGCCGCGGCGCGCCGCAACGCGAAAGGCCTGCTGCGCACAGCCGCCCCGATCGTGCGGGGCGTGCGGATCCTGATCGGCCCGCTCGCGCACGTGCTGGTCGTCATCAGCAGCCGGGTCGCCCCCGGCGGGGCGCGGGCCGCCTCGTTCGACACCGAGGAGCAGCTGCTCAGCATGGTCGACGAGGCCGCGATGGCGGACCTCATCGAAGAGGACGACCGCGAGCTCATCCACTCCGTGTTCGAGTTCACCGACACTTACGTGCGTCAGGTCATGGTGCCGCGCACCGACATGGTCGCCGCCTCCGCGGACGCGACCGCGCGCGAGGCGCTCGCCCTGTTCCTGGACAAGGGCGTCTCCCGGATGCCGCTGCTGTCCGGCGACGGCGAGGACGTCGACGGCATCCTGTACCTGAAGGACCTCGTGCAGTTCGCGTTCCGCGACGAGCGCGCCTGGGGCGACCTGCCCGCGGCCCGCGTCGCCCGCCCGCCCGGGTTCGTGCCGGAGTCGATGCGGGCCGAGACGCTGCTGCAGCAGATGAAGCGGGACGCCGTGCACGTGTGCATGGTGATCGACGAGTACGGCGGCGTCTCCGGGCTCGTGACGCTCGAGGACCTCATCGAGGAGCTCGTCGGGGAGATCGCCGACGAGTACGACCCTCGCAGCGCCGATGTCGCGGAGCTCGAGCCGGGACGGTTCCGGATCAGTGCCCGGCTGGGCCTCGACGAGGTCGGCGACCTCTTCGGCGTCGAGCTCTACGACGAGGACGTCGACTCGATCGGGGGGCTGCTCGGCAAGGTGCTCGGGCGGGTGCCGCAACCCGGCGACACGGTGCGCCACGAGGGCATCGAGATCACGGGCGGCGCCTCGCGGGGACGCGGCAGGGGCCTGGCGACGGTGTTCGTCGAACGTGCGGATGAGGAGGACGAGGGCGACGATGACCGGTGACCGGGATGCGGACGGCTTCCGCAGCGGCTTCGTGACCTTCGTCGGTCGGCCCAACGTCGGCAAGTCGACGCTGATGAACGCGCTCGTGGGCGAGAAGATCGCGATCACGAGCGAGAAGCCGCAGACCACGCGGCGCGCGATCCGCGGCATCGTGAACCGGCCGGGCGGACAGCTCGTCGTCGTGGACACCCCCGGCATCCACCGCCCCCGCACCCTGCTCGGGCAGCGTCTGAACGATCTCGTCGAGGACGTCCTCGGCGACGTCGACGTCATCGCCTTCTGCGCGCCGGCGACGCAGGAGGTCGGGCCCGGCGACCGGCGCATCGCCGAGTCGCTGGACGGGTATCCGCGCGCGAAGAAGATCGCCCTGGTGACCAAGACCGACGCCGCGGCGCGCGAGGCGGTCGCCGAGCGTCTCGTGGAGGTCGATGCGCTGCGCGAGGACTGGAGCGTCGTCATCCCGCTGTCCGCGCTGACCGGCGCGCAGCTCGACGTCCTCGTCGAGGAGCTGCTCGCGCTCATGCCCCAGGGGCCGGCGC
>JASGDW010000102.1:0-50408 GCA_047606965.1 Microbacterium sp. | reverse complement strand
CCCGTCTCCCCGCCACGGCGGAGGCCGCGGTGGTCTGCGTTCACGGGTGGCAAGGCGCGGGAACACGCGGCGACGTTCCTGCTCGTACTGCCTGTCCTCCTGGTCTTCGGTCTCTTCTCGTGGTGGCCGATTCTGCAAGGCGTGCTGCTCAGCCTCCAGGAGACCAACTTCATCGTGACCGACTGGGTCGGGCTGGAGAACTTCGAGACTGTTCTGACCGATCCCCTTCTGGGGCGAGCGCTCCAGAACACCGCTTACTTCGCGGTCCTCGCATTGGTGATCGGGTTTCCGGTTCCGTTGGTCCTCGCCACGATCATCGGCGAGATGCGTCGAATCCGTCGCCTTGCGAGTGTGCTGGCCTTCCTGCCGGTGATGGTCCCGCCCGTTGTCGGCATCCTGCTGTGGAAGGTGTTCTACCGCCCGAGCGAAGACGGGCTGATCAACGCTGTTCTGGGTCTTGTCGGACTCGGGCCATTCCCATTCCTTCAAGATGCCTCATCGGCGATGCCGGCCATCGTCGTCCAAGCGACGTGGATCGGCTTCGGATCGACGACCATCATCTATCTCGCAGCGATCACTGCGATCGACACGCAACTGTATGAGGCAGCGGAGCTCGACGGTGCCAATCCCGTTCGTCGCTTCTGGCATGTGACGCTCCCGCAGCTGCGCGGCACGATCCTGCTTCTTCTCCTCCTGCAGATCATCGGCACGTTCCAGGTCTTCGCCGAGCCCTATCTCATGACTGGCGGTGGCCCGAACAATGCCACGATCTCGTTGCTGATGCTCATCTTCAACTATGCCTTCGTCCGCGGAGATTACGGCGGCGCGGCGGCGCTCAGCGTGATGCTCGCCATCGGCCTCGGCGTGATCTCGCTGATCTACTTCCGACTGACTCGACGCTGGAACACCAAATGAGCGGACAGCCCACATTGCCCGAAGCAAAAGCCGTGCGCGGCCGTCGCCGTGCCCGTGAGGAAGAAGAAGGCATCCCGCGCGGGATCTTCTCAAGCGGAGACATGCGCAAGCCGTCCTTGCGCTTCGCCAAATTCGCGCTGATCACCTGCGCCATCGTGGGGCTCCTGATCGCGGGTCTGGGGCCCTTGTTGTGGCTCGCGAAATCGGCGATCTCCAGCACGACCGACATCTACGGCGCACCCTTGTCACTGTGGCCGCTGTCGGGCGCCCAATGGAGCAACCTCTGGGTCGCATGGACCAAGATCGACATCGGCGGGTACGCCCTGAATACCGTGCTCATCGCCCTTGGCGATGTCGTCGCCTCGCTGATCGTGACGACGACAGCGGCCTACGTGCTCGCCATTCTCCGCCCGAGATACGGCAAGGTCCTGAACGGCGCGATCATGGCCACGCTGTTCATCCCGGCTGTGATCTCGCTCGTGCCGCTGTACCTGACGGTCGTCCGCGTTCCGATCCTGAACATCAGTCTGATCGACTCGTGGTGGGCCGTCTGGCTCCCGGGCGCCGCGAATGCGTTCTACATCCTCATCGTGAAGCAGTACTTCGAATCCATCCCGCGCGAGCTGTTCGAGGCGGCGAGATCGGATGGGTGCGGAGTCTTCCGAATGCTCTGGTCGATCGTTCTGCCTTTGTCGAAGCCGATACTCGGCGTCCTCGTCCTGCTGGCGTTCATGGGGTCGTGGAAGGAATTCCTCTGGCCCCTGCTGGTGCTTCCGACGCCGAGTCGCCAGCCGCTCTCCGTCGCCCTCGCGAGGATCAGTGAGACGTCGGACCAGTCGCTGGTCATCGCCGGGATGTTCATCGCAACGTTCATCCCCGTCCTCGTCTTCCTCTTGTTCCAGAAGCAGTTCCTGCGCGGAGCTGGTGCCGCCGGTGCGATCAAGGGCTGAGGTCACGCACAGAAGAAAGCCATATCGATGACCAACCTCGATCAGCGCCACGCGTCTGCGGCGGCACCACAGGTCGCGTACGCGATGCTGCCGGACCTCGTCGGCAAGCTGATCACCTCGGAAGCGTCGCAAGCTCTGTCTTCCGCGGGCCGGGTATACCCGCACGTGATCTCCGACTGGAGCCTCGAAGACCCGCGGACGCTCGAATCGATCGAAGTCCTCATCACAGGCTGGGGTGCGCCGATCATCGACGGGAGAGTTCTCGACGCTCTGCCGCGACTTCGCGGAATCGCGCACGCGGCCGGAAGCGTGAAGACGCACCTGAGGTCAGAGGTCTGGGATCGGGGAATCGTCGTGACCTCGGCAGCGGAAGCCAACGCGATCCCCGTCGCGGAGTTCACGCTGAGCATGATCCTGCTCGCGGGGAAGGAGGCCATCTGGATCTCGCGGGCGTACCGTGCAGGTGGTGAGATACACCTCCTGCGGGAGTATCCGCACATCGGCAACAGTCGGAGAACGGTCGCGATCGTCGGCGCGTCACGCATCGGCAGGCGCGTGATCGAGCTGCTCAAACCTTTCGATTTCACCGTCCTGGTCGTGGATCCGTTCCTGCCGAACGGTTCAGACCTGGACGGGGCGACGAGCACACCGCTGGAGGAGGCGCTCCGCCGCGCCGACATCGTCAGCTTGCACGCGCCGGAGCTCCCCTCCACCAACGGCATGATCGGCGCCCGGGAGCTGGCGCTGATGAGAGACGGCGCGACGCTGATCAACACGGCTCGCGCGTCGCTGGTGGACCATGACGCGCTCGGGTCTGAGCTGAGACGGGGACGCATCTACGCGATCCTGGATACGACGGCCCCGGAACGGCTTCCCCCTGAGAGCGTGTTCCTCCGTTCGGCGAACGCGCTGGTGACCCCACATCTGGCAGGTGCTCAGGGCACCGAACTGTATCGCCTCGGTGACGAAGCGGTGCGGCAAGCAGTTCGGATGCTTCGCGGTGAATCCATCCCCGAAGCCATCACGGCGGAGACGCTCAGGTGGAGCGCATGAACGAGAGTGTCGTCGGAGGCGGACGTCCTCGAGAAGTCTGGGCGCTTGCCGCAGAACATATGCTCGACGCGGTTGAGCCGTTTCGCAGCGAAGACGGTTCCGGTATTCGGCTCCCGGGGAGGGCGAGTGCCAACGGGCCGGAAGTGGACCAGTTCGAGGCGTTCTCGCGCACCTTCCTTCTCGCGGCCATGAGCGGGGACGCTGAGCGCCTCCATCGGTACCTTCCGGGACTGCTGCGTGGTGCCGGTGGAGCCTGGCCTGCGTTGCGCGACGACGGACAGGCCATGGTCGAGGTGTGCAGCATCGCGCTCGGCCTCTGGATCAGCCGCAGCCGCCTCTGGGACGGGCTGAGCCGATGTGAGCGTGATGCGATCGCCTCCTACCTTGTTCAGGTTCGAGACAAGGAGTCGAGCCTGGGGAACTGGCTGCTTTTCCGTGTTGTCGTTCTCTCGTTTCTCGCCGAGGTCGGCGAAGGCGACTTCGAACGTGAGGTGCGGGAGGCGTTCCAAGGGCTTGGATCCATCTACCGAGGCAACGGGTGGTACACCGATGGCCGGGGTCCCCGGGATGGAATCTTCGATTACTACAACAGCTGGGCATTCCACTTCTACCCGCTGATGTGGCTGCATCTCAGCAGTGATCCCCTGGCCGAACGAGTCCAGCGGATACGAGACCGGGCCAGCGCATACAACCGGCAGCTCCTGCACTTCTTCGGTGCCGACGGCACGCCCGTGCTTCAGGGACGTTCCTTGATCTACACCACTGCGATCGGAGCCTCATTGGCCGCCGGGCAGCTCGTTGGTGTGAACGCCGCCGAGGCCGGTGTCTCCCGTCGCGCCCTGCGCAAGCTCCTGCACACGTCGCTGTTGCGACAGGACCTTGCGCACGTCCCGGTAGCGCAGGGCTGGAATCGGCCGTTCCTCCCCATGGTGCCGGGCTACAGCGGTCCCGGATCCGCCTACTGGCTGGCCAAGGCCTTCGCCGTTCTCCTCATGTCGGAGCAGCATCCGTTCTGGCATGCAGACGAGGAGCCTCTCCCCGTCGAGTCCGGAGATTTCACGAAGGCACTTCCCCCCACTGGATGGCTCTTGAGCGGCACCAGGAGCGACGGGGTCGTTCGTCTCATCAATCTGGGGGTGTCGCGCCCCACGAAGGTTCGTGACGCCAGCAGGTGGGAGAGCGTCGACGACGCCTGGTACAACCGTGTCGCCTACTCCTCGGCCACCGCGCCGTGGCTGCGCGAGAACAGCGAACGTGAGTTCGCGACCGAGGAACATATGCCCGACAACTGGATCGGCACGGTGCACGAGCAGTATGGACCTGCCTGGTGGGAGGAGACGCTCCAGGGCAGCGTCTCGGATGCCGGCGGGGTCGCCGTCACCGCCACAGCGACGCCGCTCGCCGGCCGAGTGATCCCCGGGCGTCTCATCCGCTGGGGAGCGCGTATCCGCGGGGGCGTCGAGGTGAGGTTCGCCGAGGTTCCGGTTCGCGCTGGCGAGACCATCGCGATGACCGGGTACATGTTGCCCGGCGAGTCGCTGCGAACTGCCGTGGGGGGAGGGGTGGCCACCGTGTCGGCCGAGACGGGGATCTCCAGCACGGTAGGCGCGCTCACGGCGGGAGGAGTCGCGGGGGTGGAGCAGCGGGGCGAATCGGTGCTCGGGGTCTCGTCGGCGCTGCCGTCGGTTCGTTGGACGCCGTCCGGCGACTCGGCGGTGTTCCGTGTCGGCGCGCTCATCATGCTGGGGGCGGGCCCTATCCCGGACTTGCCCGTGATCGATTGGGGTGACGCGAGTGTCACCGTCGTGTGGTCCGACGGCACTCGAGATGTCGTCCCGTGGCTCAGCAACCACCGCCCCCTATGAAACGGAACGACGTGCGTCGACTCATTGATCTTCATCTCCGGCCCGGGAGCGGGGCTCTGGGCATAGACCAGTCCGGCCTCGCGTTCGCATGGACGTACGCGGGCGCCTGGTCCGGCGACGAGGTGGTCGACCTGGATCTGCGCGAGCGCTTCGACGACCGCGTGGTCTGGTCGGCTTCGGTAGTCGCTTCCGACGCCGTCGGACTCCTGGCATACACGGGGCCCTCGCTGCGAAGCGGAGCGGAGTACGAATGGACTCTCAGATCCGCGGACGTCGTCACGTCCGGCGGTTTCGAGACCGGTCTGCTCGACGAGTCCGCGTGGCTGCCCAGTCGCTGGATCGGTCGCCCGGAAGGCGTGCCCCAACCATCCACGCAGCTGGGCGAATCCGCGGGAAGCCTTCCCGATCGCTACCCCGCTCCATTGTTGAGCCGTGGCTTCGACGTGCCGGACGGCCTCGTGCGACGGGCGCGGCTGTACGTGGCTGCCGGCGGCTACGCACGCGTCCTCGTGAACGGAAAAAGGCCCGACGACACGGAGCTGTCACCCGGCTTCACGAACTACGACCGGCGCGTCCAATACACAGTGGTCGACATCGGCCCGCTGCTGCTGGCAGG
Source organism: Microbacterium sp. (assembly GCA_047606965.1). GTDB lineage: Bacteria > Actinomycetota > Actinomycetes > Actinomycetales > Microbacteriaceae > Microbacterium. Next base: position 45,009 of record JASGDW010000102.1, on the reverse strand, counting down.
GGAGAACCGGATCGAGATCGAGCTCGGACGAGGCTTCTACGCCATGACCACCAAGAGCGTCTGGAACTGGCACGAGGCGCCATGGCGGGCGGAGCCGGCGGTGAGGGCGCTCGCCCTCATCGAGCTCGACGATCAGCTCGTGAGCCTGCCGACCGACGAGAGCTGGGAGGCGTTCGACACGGGTGTGCTTCGGAACTCCCTCTACTCCGGTGAGACCATCGACATGGGGGGTTCGCCGAGGCTGGTCGGCAACGCCATCGAGGTCGAGGGACCTCGGGGGAGACTGGTCCGGCAGCCCGAGCAGCCGATCCGCCGCATCCAGGCCATCGGGGCCACAGCGTGCTCCGAGCCCAGGGCCGGTGTCTCGGTGTTCTCCTTCGGGCGCACGATCAGCGGCTGGGCTCGTCTGCTCGTCGAGGGCCGGCCCGGGGACGTGGTGAGTCTTCGGTACGGAGAGAAACTCAACCACTCGGGTGAAGTCGGCGTCCTCGATGTGAATCACGTGATCGATGGAGACGTACAGGTCGATCGCTTCATCCTGGGTCAGGGCCGTGCGGAGCACCTCCTCGAACCCTGCTTCTCCTACAAGGGGTTTCGGTATGTGGAGGTGTCGAGCTCCTCAGGCACGGCAAGGATCAGCGAAGCGACCGCCATCGAGGTACGCACCGATGTGCGGCAGAACGGTCGGCTGAGCACATCCGACCCGGGATTGGACTGGATCTTCGATGCGGCGGTCCGAACCTTTCTCAACAACGTCCACAGCATCCCCACCGACACTCCTCTGTTCGAGAAGAACGGCTGGACGGCGGACGCCGCGCTCTTTGCCGACTCGGCGCTGTTCGCCACCGACAGCGAGGCGCTCTTCACCAAGTACGTCGTGGACATCCGAGACTCGCTCGACGCTGACGGTGTCCCGCTGCACATCGCGCCTAGCAGCGGCTGGGGCGGTGGCGCCGCGGCCCATGGCTGGCACGCGGCTCTCCTCACCATCCCGTGGTCGCTCTACATGCGCACAGGTGATCGTTCGATCCTTCGTGACGCCTTCCCGGCGATCGCTACCTATCTGCGCTTCGAATACCAGGCCCGAAGCACGAACGGGATCGCGCCGCCGGGGCTCGGAGACTGGCACCCTCCGAAGCCTGATCCGAGCTTGCACGGTGACACGCGCGTCGAGAACACGGCCTATCTGTATCGGATGCTTCGCGTCGGAGCCGACATCGCGCAGGTCCTCGGCAACGGCGCGGAGGCTTCGCTCTTCCGAGGGTGGGCTCGCGTGGTGCGTTCGAGTTTCACCGAGGAGTTCCTCGATCGTGCGGCCGGCGTGTACCGAGGCAGTGGCGACGTTGGGTATCGGCAGACACACAATGTGCTCCCCCTCGCCTTCGGAATGGTGCCAAGGGAAGCCCGCCCGGTCGTCGAAGCCAACCTCGTCGCGGACATCGAGCGGAGGGACGGGCATCTGTGGACCGGAGTCCTCGGGACGAAGTACATCCTGAGAGTCCTCTCCGCCGCAGGGCGACAGGATCTCGCGCATCACATCGCCACCGTGCAGTCGCCGCCCGGCTGGGGCCACTGGCGCGCGGCGGGCTCCGATACGCTGTGGGAGGCCTGGACCGAACCGCGTTCGCTGAACCACTACTTCTTCGGAACGGCCGTCGACTGGCTCATCGAGGATGTCGTCGGCCTGCGGCCCGTCGAGGCCGGATTCCGATCTGTGGCGATTTCGCCGAGCCCGCCCTCGAGTCTCGACTCAGCGGAACTCAGCACGGTGACGGGGGCCGGGCGCATCGACGTCCAATGGAGTCGGGACGATTCCGGAATGGAACTCTCGATCACGGCACCGCCGCTGGTCCAGGTCAACGTGCGCGCCGAAGAGGTGCTGAAGCAGTATGCCCCTGCCTTCATCGACGACGGGCGGTCGCAGGTCCGGTACCGGGTCACTCCTCCAGCATCTCGATGAGATCGTAGAGGTCCTGCTGCGCGTCGGCGGATGAGCTGCGTCCCAGGGTGCTCACGCCTTCGACCAGGGTGGGGGATATCAGCGTCTCCTCCGGCGTCTGCTCTCCGCGGATCGCGGCGATGAGCTGCTGAGCGGCGCGCCTGCCCACCTCTTCCAAGTTGGGGTCGAAGGTGGTCAGGAACTGTTGACCGACCCGTCCCGCCTTCCGGCGAGAGAAGAAGTCATGACCGATCAGCGCCACATCCTCGGGAACGGATCTGCCTGCTCGGCGCAGGGCCACGTACGCGCCGTGCGCGATCGGGTCGTTGGCGCAGAAGATACCGTCGACGTCGACGCCGTCGTCGAGGAGCTGCTGCACGGCGACCGCGCCCCATTCACGTGACCAGTCGCCCCGCATCGGCTCGGGAACGCTTGGCGTCAATCCCGCTGAGCTCAGAGCTCGCAGGAATCCCTGTTCGCGCAGGGCCGCCGCGTGATCGTCTCTGACCGAGATCGCGGCGAGCCGGCGGTGGCCGACATGGATGAGATGCTCGGCGGCCAGTTCGCCGACGCGAGCGTTATCAGCCAACACACGCGAGCCGCCTCCGCTGATGGGGAGTGCGTGGGCATAGACCACCGGAGCCGACAGCCATGTCGACAGGGATGCGAATGGGCGACTCGGTCCGCGACCGACAACGAGCACGCCGTCGACCTGCCGTGCCTCGAAGTCTCGAAGGATCGTGCGCAGGGAACCGTCGAGGTTCTCGCCATCCGCCAACAGCACTGCGAGGCCTTGTCGCGCGAGCTCCTTCTCGGCCCCGACGAGCACAAGCATGCTGAACGCCTCCGATGCGTCCTCGGCCAGCAGGCCGATCGTGCGGCTGCGGCCGCTCGCGAACGACTGGGCGAGACCGTTGGGGCGGTAGTCGAGACGATCCGCAGTCTGCAGAACGCGCGCGCGCGTCTCCGCCGATACGCGTCCCGTTCCCTGCAGCACGTTGGAGACGGTTGCGACGGAGACCCGCGCGACCTGCGCGACATCCGACATGGTCACCGCGCGGCGACGTTCGGGCTTATCGCCTTCGGTGGCGGCCTCGGACGATCTCATGCCCACCAATCTACGCGCCGACGCCGATCCGGTTGATCAGCTACTCCGACTTTTCTTGTTCTGTCGGTCATATGGATATGATGAAGCGTTTCATCAAACGAGGAGATGTCAGTGACGACGACGCGAGCTGATCGGGCGATTTCTCGTCTCGATCGCTATGTCCGGGACTATCTGGTGCCCGCGATGCACCCGTCCCGGGTTCCGCTGAGCGTCTCGATGTGGCGAGTGCCCGGCGAACCGATCTCGTTCGAGGAGGCGCGCGAAGCCATGAGCCCTGCTCCGTGCGCGGAGGGGGAGGCATGGGGCTCGCCCTGGGGGACCACCTGGTTCGAGGTGCACGGAAGCGTGCCACCCGAGTGGGCGGGCCGCGCCGATCTCGAGGTCGTCGTCGACCTGGGTTTCACGACCCAGCGCCCAGGTTTCCAAGCCGAGGCCCTGGCATATCGCCCCGACGGAACGGTGATCAAGGGCGTCGCGCCGTCGAGCCAGCACATCCCGTGGTCAGGGAGCGAGCCCGACATCCACCTGCTGCTGGAAGCGGCGTCCAACCCCGATGTCGCCGGCGAGTACGACTTCCGCCCCACCGCCTTCGGCGATGTGACCACTGCGCCGCAAGCGCCCCTCTACGTCTTCCGCGGCGCCCACCTCTGCGTCCTCGACACGGCGGTCTGGTCGCTCATCCAGGATGTGAAGGCGTTGCGTGGATTGATCGCAGAGCTGACTCCCGCGGATCAGACGCGACACCACCGGCTCGTTCTGGCCGCCGAACACACCGCGGATCTCATCGATCCGGACGACGTCGGCGGAAGCGTCGCGGTCGCGGCGGCCCGGGTCGCGCAGGTCCTTGCCGTTCCCGCGCACCACACCGCGCACAGAATCGCCGCGGTGGGGCACGCCCATATCGACTCCGCCTGGCTGTGGCCGGTGCGGGAGACCGTCCGCAAGGTGTCCCGGACCTTCGCGAACGTGCTCCGCCTGATGGACGAGCATCCGGACTTCACGTTCGTCGCATCTGCCGCGCAGCACTATGTCTGGGTGCAGCAGCGCCACCCGGATCTGTTCGAGCGGCTGCGCGAGCGGGTGGCGGAAGGCAGGTTCGTCCCCGTGGGACGGATGTGGGTCGAATCGGACTGCATGTTGCCCTCGGGCGAGTCGATGGTCCGGCAGATCGTGCAGGCCAGCCGCTATTTCAGCCGCGAGTTCGAGCATGTCTCCCGTGTCGTGTGGTTGCCCGACTCGTTCGGCTACTCGGCGGCGCTCCCTCAGATCTTCCGGCTCGCGGGGTTCGACGCATGTATCGCGCAGAAGATCTCGTGGAACGACACGAACGCGTTCCCGCATCATTCCTTCCTCTGGGAAGGCATCGACGGAAGCCGGATACTCACGCACTTCCCTCCGACGGACACCTACCTGTCCGATCTGTCGGCAGCAGACCTCGCTCGCGCGGAACGTCAGTACGCCCAGAAGGATGTCTCCTCCGTATCGCTGGTCCCCTACGGCTGGGGTGACGGGGGTGGCGGGCCGACGCGCGAGATGCTCGCCGCGGCTGATCGCGCACGCGACACCGAAGGCTCACCGAGGGTCGACCTGTCGACGCCGGAGCGGTTCTTCGACGAGCTTCGCGTTGAGCTTCAGCACCCGCCCACATGGTCCGGCGAGCTCTACCTCGAGCTGCACCGGGGCACATACGCCAGCCAACACCGCACCAAGCAGCACAATCGCCGGTGCGAGAGCCTTCTGCGTGCGGCGGAGTACTGGGCCGCGTTCGCCGCGGTTCGAGGGGGCTTGGACTATCCGTACGAGGAGCTTGACGCCCTGTGGCAGCGCGTCCTGCTCCTGCAGTTCCACGACATACTTCCCGGTTCGTCCATCTCCTGGGTCTACCGCGACGCCGAGGAGTGGTACCGCGACGTCGAATCGTCCCTCGACCGCATCGTGTCGCGGAGTATCGCGGCCATCGCCGGGCAGGGCGAGCTCGAGCTCGTCGCCCACCTGTCCGCGGACGACGTCGAAGGCGTGGCGCCGGGCGCCATCGGGGTGCGAGCTGCCGCGTCGTCGGAGACCGTCGCCGTGACCGGCCAGGAGCTCCCGCTGGTGGTCGACAACGGCGAGCTCCGGGTCGGCTTCGACGTCGACGGCCTCGTGGATTCGATGATCGACCTGAGGTCGGGACGAGAGGTCGTTCCCGATGGCCAGCGATTGGGCCTGCTGCAGCTCCACCGGGACACACCCACGCAATGGGACGCATGGGACATCGACGAGCGATACAGGGAGAACCGCTCCGACATCACATCCCTCGCCGGCGTCGAGGTCGACCGTGCGTCCGACGCCGTCACGGTGAGATTGTCGAGGACCTTCGGAACCAGCAGCTGTGTGCAGTCCTTCACGCTCCGTGCTGGTCGCCGTGCTCTCGACCTCGAGACCACGGTGCACTGGGCTGAGACCAACAAACTCCTGAAACTCGCCTTCCCGGCTGCGGTGAAGGCGGAGGAGTCCATCGCCGAGACGCAGTTCGGGCATCTGCGCAGGCCGACGCACACGAACACGAGTTGGGAGCAGGCGAGGTACGAGATCGCCGCGCACCGATGGATCGCGGTGAAGGAACCGGGGTTCGGGGTGGCGCTGGCCAACGAGTCGACCTATGGTCACGACGTGTCGCGGCTCGCCATCGACGACATCGTCCGTGGGTGCGTCATCCGTGCGTCGCTGCTGAGGGCACCCGGATTCCCCGATCCCGATGCGGATCGTGGATCGCATACGTTCACGCATGCCTTCGGCGTCATCGAAGACACCCGCGACGCGGTGGACCTCGGTTACGCGCTCAACAACCCGCGTATCCACCTGAAGGGCGAGTGCGGCGCGCCCGCGCTGGTGAGCATCGATCGCGGGCTGGGGGTGATCGAAGCGGTCAAGCTCGCCGACGACCGCAGCGGCGATCTCGTGGTGCGCATCTACGAACCCCAGGGACGGGAGTCCAGCGGAGCGGTGACGTTCGGCACGGTCCCCCGTGCGGTGCACGAGGCCGACCTTCTCGAGACCCCGCTCGCCCCGGCGCCAGCAGATCAACATGGGCGCGTGACGCTGCGGCTCCGGCCCTTCGAGATCAAGACCCTGCGCGTCCGGTTGTCGGCTGACGGGGTCGAGACGTCATGAGTGAGCCGACCGCGATCATCCTCTCCGGTGCCGGACGATACGCAGACCCCTGGCATCCCTTTGCCCGCACGAGTGCGCGGATCGCGGGAATCCTGCAGTCGACGGGGCTGCGGGCAGACGTCGTGCCGGACGTGGACGAAGCCCTCGAGGGGTGGGGCTCGTCAGGGGTGCCCCACCTCGTCGTGGCCAATCTCGGGCGTCCACAGGACGAAGGCGCGGTGCCGGAAACAACGGCGGCGCGGCGCGGACTCGAGAAGCTGCTCGAAACCGCCCCGGTCCTCGCCTTTCACGCCTCCGCGAATGCGTTCCACGATGTCCCCGCGTGGACGCGGCGGATCGGGGGACGCTGGGTTCCCGGCGTGAGCCATCACCCGCCGCTCGGGCAGACCTTGCTCGAGCAGACTTCGCAGTCCTTCCTGGAGGCGGAGAGGACATTCGTCGTCACGGATGAGAGCTACCGGGGGCTCGAGGTCCGCTCAGACGTGTGCGTGCACTTCGAGCATGTCGATGAGGCGGGCGGCAGGTTCCCCGCGCTCTGGACGACGGAGAAGAACGGACTCCGCGCCGCATACGACTCGCTGGGGCACGACGAGAGGTCCTTCGAGGACCGCGGACACGTTCGAGCGCTCAGGGCGGTCGTGCGATGGCTCGTCGAGGCCTGACCGAGGACGGGGATGACGAACATGCAAGCTGAGGATCGGCGGGGAGCGAACACCACGTCTGGCTCGAGATCCATCGTCGTTGGTCCTGAGTCGGTGGACGCATGGAATCCTCGGCAGGAGGGCGGAGCATGCAGAGCATGAGCCAGAACGGACGATGGCTCTCGTCCCGTGTCGAGTCGTGGCTGAGCGCATCTCTTTCGCCAGCGTCCTGGAGACCGGCCACCAGACCGCTGGCGGCTGCTGCTGACGGTTTTGACGGCTACGTCCGAGAGGCGCGTGAGTCGTTCTCGGCGAGCGGGCCCTGGCCGGTCACCACGGACGAGCTGTGGGAGGCTTTCCATCTCCAAGGCTCTCGGCTCGCATACGAGGAGCCCTACTTCTCCCAGAGAAGACGGCTGGGAGCCGATGCGTTGATCTACGCGACGACTCGGCACGAAGGCATCCGCGCGGATGCGGTCACGGGGACCCGCCTCATCCTGGACCAGGAGACGTGGGCCGTCCCGGCGCACTGGTCCGAGTTGCGGCGTCCGTCGTCGCTTCCACGCGTCGACCTGTTCGCCGCGGAGACCGCAGCTCTGCTCGCGTGGGTTCGGCAGGTGGGAGCCGTTGACGGATCCGACGCCGAGCGGATCGCGCAGGAGTGCATGCGGCGTGTCGTCGCCCCCTTCACCCGAGAACGACACTGGTGGGACGCCGGGATCGCACCGGTCGTCAACAACTGGATCCCCTGGATCACCGCGAACGTGCTCGAGTGCGGGATGCTGCTCTGCGACGACCCCCAGGAACGGAGCGCGTTGCTCCTGTCGGCAGCCGGCCGACTGGACGACTTCATCGACGCATACCCGGCAGACGGATACTGCGATGAGGGGGCCTCCTACTGGTGGCTCGGCGTGGGCAAGGTGCTGAGGGCCCTCGCGATCATCGAAGACGTCACCGCCGGCGCGGTCGACGGCTACGCACACCCGCGTCTTCCGGCTATGTTGGACTACCCGGCCGACATCGCCATCTCGGCGACGCGGCAGATCAGCATCGGCGACAGCACGTCGCGCATCGGTCCAGCGCGGCCCGGCGAGCTCGCCCGGATCGGCGCCCCCGTCATCACCGCGTTGCCCTATCGCGACCTCCACCGCGCGGCCATGCGTGTCGGCATGATCGATGTGGCGCGCTACGCGGCCTGGGCGGCGCGCTTCTCATACCCGGAGCTTCCGTCTCCTCGCGGTTCATCTCGGGGGATCGAGCTGGGACCCCTGTTCGCCGCGGTGACGGACGCGCCGTGGTTGACCGCAACCGCGGAGGGCGACGACCTTGCCGGGCTCCGCCGTGTCGCGTGGTATCCGTCGGGTCAGCTGCTCGTCGCACGCAGCGATGAACGCCCCGGCCACGGGATGACGATCTCCGCGAAGGGCGGCAACAACGCCGAGAGCCATAACCACAACGACGTCGGCAGCGTCACGCTCGCGTGGCGCGGCCAGCCGCTGCTCGTCGACGCGGGGCGAGGGGTCTACGACGCGCGGACGTTCGACCCGGCGACGCGGTATCAGATCTGGAACCACAACGGTTCTCATCACAACGTGCCCCTCGTGGCGGGACACGCTCAGGTCGCGGCGGCATCGGCACGAGCGCGTTCCGTCGCGTTCGAGGAGAGGCCGCACGGTTGCCTGCTGTCGATGGACATCTCCAGCGCCTACCCCGGTCACGATCCTGCGGGTTTCTGGCGCCGGACGGTCGAGTTCGACGAGGAGAGGCCACAGCTGACGGTCCGTGACGAATGGAGCCTGAACGCGTCTTCGACGGCGCCGCACTCGCTCCAATGGCTGTGCGCGAACCCGGTGGAGATCACCGGTGACGGCGTCCTCGTCGGTGGTGTGCTGAGAATCGCGAGCCGTCCGCAGCCCGATGCCGTTCAGGTCGAGTGCATCGACGTCTCGAATGACGCGAGTCTGGCCGACGCCTGGGGTGCGTCGTTGTGGATCGTGCGCATGCAGTATCCGGATGCCATGAAAGACGTCGTCACCGCGCTGTCCATCGAATAACGCATGAACACGACGCACTATGCGACTCCAGGGCTCGACGAGGAACGCGGGAACCGGTGGCGGGACGACGCTAACTCTGGAGGAGGTGAGCAATCCCGTCGCGGTAGCTGGTAGGTGGGTGGTCGGGGAATCGTGCCGCGAACTTCGATGAGTCGAAGTTGTTGTCCTGCCGGTAGCGGGGCAGCAACTCTTCCGTCTCCTTGGCCGCCGGATTTACGAATCCGCCGATCCGGAACGCCCACTCGGGCACCGTGATGAGCGAGATCTTCCTCCCGACGATTCCGGAAGCGGTATCGATTATGTCCCGGTAGGTGAGGCGGTCCGGGTCGATCGGGAGATGCCAGGTCTGCCCGTAGGCATCAGGCGTGTTGCCGATGAGGGCCATCGCGCGGCTGGCATCGGGGGTCCAGATCAGGCTGCGCCGGGTGCGAGCGCTCAGCGGCACGAGTGGCCGCTTGCCCGCGGTGATGCGGTTGAAGACGGCGGAGTTGGTGAGGCTCTGGGTTTTGCCGGGGCCGTAGAACTCGGGTGCCCGGCAGATCACCGCGTCGATCCTCCCCGCGTCCATCTCCGTCAGCAGGGCCGTAGCGATGCGGGCGCGGACGGTGGCTTTGCGTCCGACCGGCTCGAACGGTGTGTCCTCGGTCTGGGGCGTCGCAGTCCTCGGGTACATGTAGGTGTTGTCGAAGAACACCAGTCGTGCGCCGTGTTTCTGGCAGGCGGTGATCGTGTTGCCCATCATGGTCGGGAACCGCGCCTCCCACAGCCCGGAGTCCATCGGCAGCCCCACGGTGAGGTACACGACCTCGCTTCCCGCCACCGCCGCGTCGGCCGCCTCGGCGTCCATGAGGTCCGCAGGCACCAGCCGATCGGTGTCGTGGACTTTGCGGGGGTCTCGGCTCACGAGACGGATGTCGCGGGTGTGGTTGCGGTGGAGTTCGTGGGTGAGTTCTTCGGCGATCTGGCCGCCAGAGCCAAGCACGGTCTGCATACGGTCCGCCCTTCCCGGTGAGAGCTCGTCGTCAGCGGTTGCCGAGGACGGCGGCGACCTTGGTCGCGGTCTCCTTGGCCGAGCCGGGGTTCTGACCGGTGACGAGGTTCCCGTCGATGACGGCGTTGGACACGAACGGCAGCAGCGCCTTCGAATACTGCGCACCGCGCTCCTTCATGCGTTCCTCCACGTTGTACGGGACGAGCTTGTCGACCCGAGCCAGGACTTCCTCCCGCCAGGAGAACCCGGTGAGGTTGCGACCGGCGACGAGGTAGCTGCCGTCGGAGAGGCGGGTCTCGAGCAGGCCGCAGTACCCGTGGCAGACCGCGCCGACCACCCCGCCGCGTTCGAAGAGCTCCCGGGTGATCCGCTGCAACCCCTCGCTGCCGGGGACGTCGAACATCACCGCGTGCCCGCCGGTGAAGTAGATCGCGTCATAGTCGGCGGCGTCGATCTGATCGGGGCTGGCCGTGTTCTCCAGCAGCGCCATCCGTGCCGGATCGTCATGCCAGGCTTTCACGGACTTGTCGTCGTTGGGGAACTTCAGCGATCGCGGCTCCAACGGCGACTTCCCACCTGCGGGGCTGACGATCGTCTGCTCGAAACCGTGTTCGGCGAAGATGTCGTAGGCGTGGGTCAGCTCCGACAGCCACAGTCCGGTCGGATGGGACGGGTCGGCATCGTAACGGTCGACGTTGGTGACGACCAGCAGGATGCGCGTACTCATGGGGTCCTCGATTCCGAGTCGTTCGATGGGTGGGAAGCCGGTGGCGGGAAGACGGTGGCCAGCGTGGATCGCACACGCTGATCGACCTCGGCGGGGCCTGCGGCGGGGAGCTTGCCGTCCAGGTGCAGGAACGCCAGCCCGTGAGCGAGGGACCACCCCGCCGTGGCCAGCGCGACAGGGTCGGACTGTGGGAAGACCCTGGCCATCACTGCTTCGAGATAGTCGTGCAACGCATCCGCGGCGCGCACCCGCTCGTCGTCCTGGGTCTCGCAAGGCTGCCCGAACATGAGGCGGAACAACCCGGGGCGGCGCAGAGCGAAACGCACATACCCGACAGCGAGCTCACCCACCTCGGCGGCCGAGGCCGGAGGCTCCTTCCCCTCGGCGAGCTCGCGCATCAGCTCGTCCAGGCCGTGGACCGCCAGTGCCGACTCCAGCGCCTCCCGGTCGGCGAAGTGCCGGTACGGAGCCCCGGTCGACACACCAGCCCGACGCGCAGCCGCCCGCAACGACAGCGGCTCCCCGACTTCCAGCATCTCCAAGGCGGCACGCATCAACGCCCCCCGGAGATCGCCGTGGTGGTAGCCGGCCCTCGCCGTGTCCGGACTCATCGACGCTCCTACAGAAAGTATGCATCGCTTACATTACCACGGAAGGCGCCTTCGTCGACCGCGCTGCCTCATCTCGGGTGGGCGCGGCCGCCGCGACGGGACGAGGGCGGGGCATGGTCCAGAACGCATGCGTGCGGATCTGGCGGCGCGGGACTCCCGAAGCGGTGAGATGCGCCGTGATCCCCGCGACGAAGTCGGAGCGGCCGCTGACCGACCAGTGGTCGCCGACGTGTGCTCGCAGCGTCTCGTCGACGACCTCGGCGAGGCCGTCGCGATGATCCACGTGCCGGGCGTCGCGCACGGACGCCGCGGTCTGGTCGAAGAGGTGAGCGCCGCCGACCTGCAGCAGGGTCGCGTCCATGGCCCGGTACGTGCGTGCGGCCGCCAGGAACGGGGTGATCCCGATGCCCTGCGCGACCAGGACCTCGTGCCGACCCTCCGCGAGGGTCACGGCGGCGCCGATCGGCGCGATCAGATGCGCGCGCTCGCCGGGCTGAAGGTGTGCGAGCGCCGTCTTGAACCGGCTGCCCGAGCGCAAGGACGTCGCGATCGAGACGCGAGGCGAGTTCGCGTCGCCCGAGAGCGTGAACGGTTTGGCGCCGCCTCCGCGCAGGATCAGCACCCCGGCCTGGCCGGGGCGGAATCGGATGGGGCGGGCGGGCTGGAAGGTGAACTCGACGGCGCTGGTGTCCGATCCGGCGACGGATTCGAGCGTCAGGGTTGTGTAACGCATGGATGCCTCCAATAGTGTTATCAGTGCTTACAAGTCAGACTGTGTCACAAGGAGTTAGCAGTGTCAACAACCTCCTCGGAATCCGTGCGGAAGCCCCTCGCCGAGCGGCTCGTGCAGGAGGCGCTGATGATCGTGGCCGAGCGGGGTCCGAACTCGCTGTCGTTGCGAGAGGTGCAGCGGCGGGCGCAGGTCTCGCCGGCGGCCGCCTACCGGCATTTCGCGGATCGCAGCGCGCTGCTGCTGGCGGTCGCGCAGGAGTGTGCCGGACTGCTGGCCGACCACGTCGCCGCGGGGATCGCCCGGCTTCCGCGGCTCTCCTCGGAGCTTCCCGCGGCGCGAGCACGGCTGCGGGCGGGCTGCGAGGCATATCTGTCGTTCGCGATCTCGAATCCGGGCCTGTACCACGCGATCTTCTACAGCGACGAGCAGCTCGACGAGCTCTCCGCTCCCTCCGAGAGGGCGCGGGGCGAAGGCGGGGACGGCGGGTTCACCCTGCTCGTCGACCTCCTCACAGACGTCACGCTCGCCGCAGGCGGCACCGTCCTGGACGTGCGCGACCCGGTGGTGGTGTGGTCGTCCCTGCACGGGCTCGCGCTGCTGCGACTCGACGCCGCGCTGCGCAGCCTCTCCGCGGACGCTTTCGCCGCGGTGCGCGAGCGGACGCTGGAGACGATCGTCGGCGCGGTGCCCGTGAGCCTCACGGCCTGAGCCGTCGCGGAGCGGGCGACGGCACGGTGGTGCGAGGCGCTCGCCGCCGTGGCCCCGGAGTCGACCGCGGGCTCGTCGTCCGTTCGCAGTAGGGCCGACCGTTCGTTCGGACGACGCCGTCAGCCCCGCGGGCGTCGATCATCGGAGGAACGAAGAGAATCGGAGTCCTCCCATGAACCGCATCGACCAGAGCGCCGCCGCATCCATCGTCGGTCAGCGCGTCTACGACCGGGACATCGTGCAGATCCCCGGCACCGTCATCGTCTCGCTCGGCGACACGATGGCGCTGTATCGTGCCCTTCGTGCCCGCTGAGTCCTCCTTCCCCGCGACATCGGAGAGCGTGGCGGCTGCGCCGGCGCGGCGGCGGTGGGGTCGGCGGCGGGAGCTGCCGGTTCACCGTGCGCGCACCCGGATCTCGGCGGTCGTCTACGGCAACGTCCTGGCCCTGGCCGCCGTGCTCGCCCTCGACGCGCATGACGTCGTCGACGGCGCCGCGATGCTGATCGTGCTGGTCACCGCGGCGACGACACTGTGCGCGCACCTGCTCGCCGACACGGTCGGTGCGCTGGTCGGACGGCGTCCGGGGGAGCCGTGGCATCACGTGCGCCAGGAGCTGCGCGACGCGGTTCCCATCGCCACGAGCGCCATCCTCCCGACGGTGTGCCTGGTCGGCGGCGTGCTGGAGGTCTATCCGCCCGGGGTCGCGCAGACCATCGCTGTCGCCGTCGTGCTGCTCCGCCTGGCGCTGATGGGGCTGGTGGGGCGCCACCTGTTCCCGGAGGGCTCGCGCGCGGCGGCGTTGTGGCTCGGCGTCGGCGTGGCGGGCGTCGGCCTTCTGATCGCGGTGGCCAAGCTCCTGCTCACGCACTGACGGCTCCCCGCTGTGCCCTCCTGCGTCGTCGATCGTCCGTTCCGATCGCCGGCGGCCGCGGAGCCGCGGCCGGGCTGATACTGTAAGCGTGAAGTGAGACTGAGTCTCTTTGAAGGGCGGACATGTGACAGACCCCTCGCGTCGCCGGCTCACGCGGCAGCCGCGTCCCGGCCCCATCATCGCCGTCCTCGCCCTCGCCGGGATGACGGCGTCGTTCATGCAGACGATCGTGACGCCGATCCAGGCCGAGCTGCCGGAGCTGCTCTCCGCGAGCCGGGAGGACACCGCCTGGGTCGTGACCGTCACGCTGCTCGTGTCCGCCGTGTGCACGCCGGTGTCGGGCAAGCTCGGCGACATGTACGGCAAGCGCCGTGTCGCACTCGTGTTGATCGCGCTGCTGATCGTGGGCTCGGTGGTCGCGGCCTTCTCCTCCTCCGTCGTGCCGATGATCGTCGGCCGTGCCCTGCAGGGCACGGGGATGGGCGTGATCCCGCTCGGCATCGCGATCCTCCGCGACAGCGTGCCCGAACGCCGGCTGCCCTCCGCGGTCGCGCTCGTGAGCGCGACGCTCGGGGTCGGCGGTGCGCTCGGGCTGCCGATCAGCGCTTTCGTCACCGAGCACTTCGACTGGCACCTGCTGTTCTGGGTGGCGGCCGGGCTGGGGGCGATCGTCTTCGTGCTCTACCTCGTGGTCGTGCCGGTGAGCCCCCTGCGCACCGGGGGCAGGTTCGACCTGGTCGGCGCGATCGGCCTCGCCATCGGCCTCGTGGCCATGCTGCTGGGGATCTCGAAGGGAAGCGAGTGGGGCTGGGGCTCCGCCCCGACGCTGTGGAGCTTCGGGGTGGGCCTCGTCGTGCTGCTGGTGTGGGGCTGGTACCAGCTGCGCGTGAGCGGCCCGCTCGTGGACCTGCGGGTCAGCGCACGAGGTCCGGTGCTGCTGACCAACCTGGCCTCGGTGGCGATGGGGTTCTCGCTGTTCGCCTCGAGCATCGTCTTCCCGCAGCTGCTCGAGCTGCCCGTCGCCACGGGCGGGCTGGGCCTGAGCCTGCTGCACGCGAGCTTCGTGCTGATGCCCTCTGGCCTGATCATGCTCGTGATGTCGCCCGTCGCGGGCCGGCTGGAGTCGCGGATCGGCGCGAAGCCGCTGTTCGTGCTGGGCAGCGCGGTGATCGCGGCGGCCTATGCGATCGCGGTCTTCGCGCCGAAGGGGGTCTGGGAGGTCCTGCTGATCAACTCGATCGTGGGCCTGGGCATCGGCCTCGGCTACGCCGCCATCCCCACGCTGATCATGAAGGCCGTTCCCGGGCACGAGACCGCGGCGGCGAACGGGCTGAACACGCTCATGAGGTCGCTCGGCACCAGCATCGCCTCCGCCGCGATCGGCGCGGTGCTCGCTCAGTCGGCCATCGAGGTCGGCGGGGTCGCCGTCCCCACCGCGGACGGCTTCCAGCTCTCGCTCGTGTTCGGGCTCGTGGCCGCGATCGTGTGCTGCGCGGTCGCCTCGACGATCCCGCGCCCGCGCCGAGCGCCCGGAGAGCATCCGTCGCTGCCCTGAGCGGGCCCGCGCGCGGCCTCACCGCCGTCCGATCGCCGGCTCCAGCCGGTCGAACACCTCCTCCAGCGTGGGGGCGAAGGTGCGCGCCTCGTCGTCGCGCCAGATGCTCCACGCCAGGTCGTAGGCGGCGAAGGCGACCGATGCCGCGACTCGTGCGGTGATCGGATCCGGGAACGAGGCGCCGAGCACCTCGGCCAGACGCGCCGTCTGCGGCCCGCGGCTGGCCGCGAGCCTGCCCTGCAGACCCGGTGTCGACTGCAGCATCCGCAGCCGCGCACGCGTCGCGGCGGGGTCGAGGTCGGCGCCGGCCCCGGAGCGGGCGAAGCAGGCGCGCATCACCGCCCACACGTCGCCGCGCTCGCCGGCCGCCGGCTCCTCGGCCAGCCGGGCCGCGATCTGCGAGGAGAAGTCGATGCGGGTCGACTCGACGGCCGCGACGACCGCGTCCTCCTTCGAGGCGAAGTAGCGGAAGAACGTGGCGCGCGAGATGCCGGCCGCCAGCGCGACGTCGTCCACGGTCACCTCGTCGAAACCGTGCCGGGCGAACAGCGTCACCGCCACTTCGGCCAGCTCGGCGCGCAGCGCGTCACGGGAGCGCTGCCGGATGTCCTTCATCATTCCACGGTACAGGAGGTGATACTGCCGCTTCGAGATGAGACCCCGTTCCAGCAGGCGCCGGCGGGACCGGGCGGTGCGTACGGCATCCGCAGTAGGCGCGATGCTCCGGGAGCACGACGCGGCCCCGCCCGCAGCCGGGGAGCATCGTCGTATGCACATCACCGCGACGCACCTCAGCAAGCGCTACGGCCGCTCGCTCGTCGTCGACGACGTCTCCTTCGTGGCGGAGCCGGGCCGGGTCACCGGATTCCTCGGACCGAACGGGGCGGGCAAGTCGACCACGATGCGGATGCTCCTCGACCTCCACCGGCCGGATGCGGGCGAGGTCCGCTTCGACGGCAGGCCGCTGCGCTCTTACGGCGCGCCGTTGCGCGTGGTCGGAAGCCTGCTGGAGGCGCGCGCCTTCGACCCTCGGTCGACCCCGCTGACCCACCTGCGGGCGCTCGCGGCCACGCACCGCCTCGACCGCCGCCGCGTCGACGAGATGCTGGCGCTGTCGGGCCTGGGCGCGGTGGCGGGCAAGCGCATCGGATCCTTCTCGCTCGGCATGGCGCAGCGGCTGGGATTGGCCACGGCCATGCTCGGCGACCCGCAGACGCTGGTGCTGGACGAGCCGATCAACGGGCTGGACGCCGACGGCGTGCGCTGGGTGCGCACCGTCCTCAGGGACCTCGCCGCGCAGGGACGCACCGTCCTGGTCTCCAGCCACCTGATGACCGAGATGGCCCACACCGCCGACCACGTGATCGTCATCGGCAAGGGCAAGGTGCTCGCCGACGCTCCGCTCGCCGAGGTGATCGACGGTGCCTCGGGCGGCGCCGCGGTGCGCGTACGCACGCCGCAGCTGCCCGAGCTTCTCGCGGCGCTGCCGGCCGGGGTCGACGTCGAGGAGCGCGAGGGACAGGCCGCGCTGCTGCGCGGCGCCGACGTCGAGCAGATCGGACGTCTCGCCGCCGGGCGGGGGATCGTGCTCCTCGAGCTGTCGGCGCAGGAGCCCTCCCTCGAGGACGCCTACCTCGGCATCACCGCCGACGCGACCGAATACCGAACGGGGAGGACATCATGACCACCGTGACACAGACCGAGACGACGCAGCAGGTCGGCCTCACCTTCGGCGGCCTCGTCGCCGCCGAGCGGATCAAGCTCCTCTCCCGCGTCTCGACGCTGTGGGTGGCGGGCCTGATCGCCGCGATGATGATCGCCACGGCCGTCAGCATGGCCTTCGAGCTCGACCCGGGCGGGGTCATCGACGCGACCGAGGTCGCGCAGCTGGTGACCGGTGGCGTCGTCGGCGCACAGTTCGCGGGCCTGGTGCTCGGGGCGATCGCGGTGGGCGGCGAGTACAAGACCGGGGCCATCCGCTCGACCTTCAACGCCGACCCGGGCCGGCTGCGCACTCTGGCCGCCAAGGGCGTGGTCGCCGCTTCGGCATCCGCGCTGGTCACCCTGGGAGCCGGCGTGCTGGCCTTCGTCGTCGCGCAGATCGTGCTGCGGTTCCTCGGCGCCTCGCCCGAGCTGGTCGACCCGGTGGCGCTGCGGATGCTGCTGGGGGCGGCTCTCCATGTGGGCGCCGTGACCGTGATGGGTGTCGGGATGGCGGCGGCGCTGCGAAAGACCGCCCCCGCTGTCTCGCTCATGATCGCCCTGATCTGGACGCTCCCCGCGGCGGCCTCCGTGCTTCCGACTGGCATCGCCGGAACGGTCGTCTCCTTCATGCCCTCCACCGCGGGCGCGTCGCTGTACGCGGCGGGGTCCGGTCAGAGCGCCGCCGCCTTCAGCGCGATGTCGGTGCAGGGAGCCGAGACCCTCCCGTTCCTGGCCGGCCTGGCCGTGCTGCTGGTCTGGGTCGTGCTGTTCTGGTCCCTGGGCGCCTGGCGCACCGTGCGCCGTGACGTGTGACGAAGACCATCCCCCATCCATCCTCGATACCCAGGAGAAGATCCCATGACCACCACTTCCGTCCCCGTTGCGCCGCCGGCGCTCCCGCTGCCCGGCCGCGCGCTCGGCGTCGCCGGGTTCGTGCTCTCGCTGCTGGCGGCCTTCGCCCCCGTCGGGCTGGTCCTGAGCCTCGTCGCGTTCGTCCAGGGCCGCAGAGCCCGCCGCACGAACGGCCTGGCCCTGGGGGGCGTCATCCTCGGCGCGGTGGGCACGGTCGTGCTGATCGTCGTCGCGGTGGCCTCGGTCGTGACCCTCGCCGGGCAGACGGAGCTGTGCGGGATCGGCGACTTGATCGCGCTGGAGTGCCGCTGACGATCTGCCGGAGGGCTCCGGGGGCAGGCGCTCGCGGGACCCTCCGCGCGTCTCAGCGGAGGTCGACGCAGGGCGCTCCTGGGGTCAGGCTGTCGCCGCGGTTCGGCCCGGCGGTGCGACGAGGTTGTTGGCGAAGAACGGCGGGTTGTGATGCTCGCCGACCGGCATGATCCCGACCTGGACGGTCGGCTCCTGCGTCACCCGAGGACGACCAGGAAGCCCAGGACGGCGCTCACGGCGGTCACGAGGGTCAGGACGACCTGGACGAGGGCGTTCTCCTTGCGGCGCAGGTGCACGACGACCGCGCCGATCATGATGACCGTCAGCGCGGTCGACGCGATCGGGGTCAGCACGGCGGCGATGCCGGTCGCGAAGGGGACGATGAGCCCCACCGCGCCGACGACCTCCGCGATTCCGATGAGCTTGACGGTTCCGGGCGCGAAGTCCTCGACCCATGGCATCCCGCTCTCCTTGAGGGCGGAGGCGGGCCGCAGCGCCTTCATGGCACCGGCGGCGAGGTACACGAGGGCGAGGACGATGTTCACGATCCACAGGGCGATGGTCATAAGGAGCCTTTCCGATGCGGTTACCGGCCGTGCGGTCGGTTACTGTGCGTATGCGCCCAATCTCGCACCTCCCGCCGGGCGGTGCAAAAGGCACATCCATGTCAGCGGCCCGCGTCGCCGACCATCAGCGAAGGATCGACCATGTCAGCCGTACCGATTGCGGACGCCGTCGCGTCACGAGGCGCGCAGAAGGACTCCTGCCGGAGGACCCCCGAAGGCGCGGCGATCCGCGACGTCCTCGACCGGGTGGGCGACAAATGGTCGCTCCTGGTGATCAGCGTGCTCCGCGAGCGGACCCTGCGCTTCAGCGAGCTGCACCAGCAGATCCCGGGCATCTCGCAGCGGATGCTGACGCGCACCCTGCGTCAGCTCGAGCGCGACGGCCTGGTCTCCCGCACGGTCCACGCCGAGGTCCCCCCGCGCGTCGAATACGCGTTGACGGGGCTCGGGGCGGGGCTGATCGAGATCACGACGGCCCTCGCGGCCTGGGCCGTCGAGCATCTGCCGGAGGTGCAGGAGGCTCGCGCGTCCTACGACGCCCGAGCAGGCCGCTCGGAGACGGCGTCCGGCGCCTGAGCCTTCTCCTCGTCCCGCAGGGCGCCGGGCGTGGCGGCGTCCCCGCGGAGCAGGCCGGAGGGCTCCCCGGGTACGGGCTCGGGGAGCCGGTGCAGCAGCATGTAGAGACCGATGATCGCGACCAGGGCTCCCATGATGACCCCGCACACGCCGTTGTAGAAGGTGTGATCGCCGTCGGCGGCCATCGACAGCAGCGCCGTCTGGGTCAGCACCAGCAGGATCAGCGAGGCGGCGAGGTTGCCGAACTTGTTCAGCTCCATCAGCAGGTCGCCGCGTCTGCGCGAGGAGAACAGGCCGTGCACGGAGAAGCCCAGCTCGACGAAGGTCACCGTCGCGATCGCGATGGCGATCGCGTAGGCATACTCATCGGTGGACGTGGACCCCACGAGGTACGGGATGCAGCAGGCGATGTAGGCGACGGCGAGGACCACCAGCAGGCCGCCTCCCCAGCGGTAGGCGGTGCGCGCGGCGGTCATCGAGCCGCGGCGGCTCTGGCGGTCGGAGACGACGATGAGCGTCTTGGCGCCGGCGAGGCCCAGCGTGAACACGACGTTGCCGAGAATGAACAGCGACGGGGCGACGAGCATCAGGCTGCCCTTCCAGCCCGCCATGACCAGATGTCCGGGAACGGCGGCGGCCGAGAAGTACACGTTGCGTCTGCCGGTGTCCCTCATCCTCACCACCAGCCGATGGGAGGCGACGCGTCCATAGAGCGTGTTCCTGCCGCGCCCGCTCCCGGACGCGGCAGGAACACGCGGGCGGATGGCTCTCATCGCGCCCGACGTGCGATGACGACGCCGATCGTCGCGATGACGGCGGCGACGGCTCCTGCGCCCAGGACCTTCGTGCGAGTGCTCATGTCTGCTCCTTCGTGCTGCGCCCGGGGACGCTTCGCTTGCGATGTGTCCCCAGTCTGGTGACGGCGCGGGCGGCGCGCGTCGTCCCCTCGGACCGCCTCACATACTGCGCACGTACGACACGGCCGTCACGGGCGGATCCCGGCCTGCACCGCGAGCGAGACCAGATGCGCCCGGTCCCGCGCCGCGACCTTCATCATCGCGCGGTTCGCGTGCGTCTTGACGGTGAACGGCGAGATGAAGATGCGTCGTCCGATCTCGGCGTTGTCCAGGCCGTCCACGATCAGTCGCACGACCTCCAGCTCGCGCGGCGTGAGCTGCGTGAACAGCTCGGCGGCGGCCGGATCGATCTCCGGAGCCTCGGGCGCGTCGTTGAGATGGCCGACCAGTGCGCCGATCGCCGCAGCAGACAGCGCGTTCTCGCCCTGGGCGACCCTCAGGATGCCGGCGGACAGCTCGGCGGGACCCGCGCCCTTGCCGAAGAAGCCGTCGGCTCCGGCGCGCAGCGCCTTGACCACGTTCTCGTCCTGGTCGAAGGTCGTCAGCACGAGGATCCGCGGCGAGGAGCCGTGGGTGGCGCGGATGCGGCGCGTGGTCTCCACGCCGTCGATCCCCGGCATGTTCAGATCCAGCAGCACCACATCGACCGGCGTCGCGGCCAACAGGTCCAGGGCCGTCAGGCCGTCCCCGGCCTCGCAGGCCACCTCGAGGTCGGGGTGGGCCTCGAGGATCACCCGCAGACCGGCGCGGATCATCTCCTGGTCGTCCACCAGCATCACGGTCACCATCAGATGGTCCCTCCTCGCACGGGAATCACGGCGTCGAGCCAGAACAGTCGCTCCTCGGAACGTATCTCCAGTGTGCCGCCCGTCGACTCCGCGCGCTCGCGCATCCCCACCAGGCCGTTCCCGCCGTGCCCGGGCGGGGCAGCCCTGTGCGCGCCGCGCATGTTCACCACCTGGATGCGGACGTCGTCGGCGGTGCTGCGCACGGCGAGGGAGACCGCGCCCACCCCGTACTTCTGGGCGTTGGTGAGCGCCTCCTGCACGATCCGGTAGATCGCCGCGCTGGCCTGCGGGGAGATGTCCGGGGGTGGGTCGGAGATGTCGTCCTCGATCTGCATGCCCGCGTCGCGGCAGCGCTGCACGAGCTCGGGGATGGAGCGGAACGTGTGCTCGGCGCGGGCGGGGTCGTCGCCTATGCGCAGCACACGGAGGATCTCCTGCGTCTCCCGCAGCACGGCCTGGGCGGCTTCGCGGGCGGAGGCGAGATCGGCGCGGGCCGCATCCGCGTCCGGGGGCAGATGCACCTCGGCCGCGCCCAGGCGCATGTTGACCACCGCCACCTGGTGGCCGACGCTGTCGTGCAGGTCCCGGGCGATGCGCAGACGCTCCTGGGCGACGCCCCGCTCCACGGCCGTCTCCTGCGACAGCTCGGCCTCGCGCATCCGCTGCTCGACCTCCTTGCGGTACTGCAGGTTGCCCCGGATCGCGCTGCCGATGGCGGCGGCGACGATCGCGGCGAACGCGGCGATCGAGGCGCTCGCGTTGATGTGCACGTCGATCGTGCCCACTTCCCAGCCCGCCGCGACGAAGTTGGAGATCGCCACCACCGCGCCCGTGATCAGCGCCGATGAGCCGCGCAGCGTCACCAGGAGGGCGTAGAAGCAGGCGATCGACCAGATCCCGGTCGAGACGGCGGATGCGGCCACCGCCGCGGGAGCGGCGGCGACGACGAGCGCGAGGCCCGTGTACGGCCGGCGGAGAGCCAGCGCGACGCCCGTCGCGGACAGCACGACGGCCACGTAGGCCAGCGGCGGGACGTCGTTGATCACGAAGGTCGCGGCGTTGACGACGACGGCGACCAGCATGATGCCGAGGGTGACCAGCGTGAAGACGGACGACACGCGATCCCACGGCGGGGGCGATCTGCGCGGGGTCTTCGGGGCGATGCTCACGAGGGCGATCCTGCCATCGTCCGGACCGTGTGTCCGTGCGTGGCGTGCGGAATACTCCGGACGCAGTACCCGCCGCGCGCTGCCTGGACGATTCGCCCGGCGCGGGATCCCGGCACGATCGGTGACATGACGGATCCCGACGTGGATCCGCGGGAACCCCGTCCATCACCGTGCAGGAGCGCAGAGAAATGACCATCGACCAGACCTCGTCCACCTCCGCCGACGGCGGCGCCTCGTACGTCGCGTACGAGTACGTCTCCGTGCGGGCGCCGCGCGACCTCGAGTCGCTGTACCAGGACACCTACCGGGGATTCGGGTGGGTCGTCGAGGGCACGGAGGTCGCCGATCCCATCAGGCCGCTGCCGCTGACCCCCGCGATCCGGCCGAGCTCGGTCACCCTCCGGCTCAAGCGCGACCGCGGCATCCGCAACCGTCAGCTGGTCCAGGAGCTGCAGCGCAAGGCGGAGAAGAGCCTCGCGGCGATCGCCCGGATGGAGCGCTCGAAGACCTCGTCCGCGATCGCCGCCGCGATCGGGTTCGGGATCGTGGGCGCCGCGCTGCTGGCGGGGGCGATGTTCTCGATGAACGCGGCTCTGCTGGCGCTGTCGATCGTGCTCGGCGCCGTGGGCCTGCTGCTGTGGCTCGGGGGCTTCCTCGCCTACGGCGTGGTCCGCGGGCGCCGTGTCACGCGCGTGTCTCCCCTGATCGACCGCGAGCACGACGTCCTCTATGAGACGGCGGGGCAGGCCAGCAGGCTTCTGGCCTGAGAGGCGGAGAGCCGGGACTCTCCGCCGGGTCATCGGCCGGGCAGCGCCACGCGGCCGGTGGCCACGGCGGCGACGTTGCCGCCGTCGACCAGCAGGTCGACGCCGGTGATGTAGGTCGCCTGCGGTCCCACGAGGAAGGTCACCGCATCCGCGATGTCGCTGGGGGTGCCGAGCCGGCCGGTGCCGGAGCTCTCGACCATCGCGCGCATGAACGCGCCCGACGGCGTCGACAGCTCCCGCCTGCCCATCGCGGTGGAGATGACCCCCGGGCTTACGCTGTTCACGCGCGCGCCCCGCTTGCCCCAGGAGGCGCTGGCCTCCTGGACCTGGAGGCGGTTGGCGAGCTTGGACAGGCCGTAGGCGGCCCCGGCGCTGCCGAGCGCCTCGGGCGCGAAGAAGGGCAGATCCAGCAGATCCTCGGCCCGGGCGGTGCGGATCGCGTTCTGCTGCTCCGGGGTGAAGCTGCCGGAGATGTAGCTGGACGAGCTGGAGATGACCACCCCGGCCGCCCCCGGTGCGACGACGCCGGCGAACTCGTCGAGCACGAGCGCGACGCCCACCAGGTCGACACGCAGGATCGCCTCCAGGGGTGCCTGGGCAGGCGACAGCCCCGCCGTGTCCACCACGGTGCGCACCGGGCCCTGCCCGGCGGCGAAGGCCGCCAGCGCCTGCACCGACGCCCGGGACGACACGTCGACCGCGGCGGTCGCCACGTCGAAGCCGTCGACCTCCATGCGTTCCGCCAGATCCGCCAGCAGCCGTTCGTCGTAGTCGGCGATCACGGTGCGGCGGCCCGGGGCCAGGCGCCTGGCGATGGTCTCGCCCATGCCCCCGACGCCGATGACGACGAGCACGTCCTTCATGTCCGCTCTCCTCCGTGCGACCTGTCCGTCGGGTCGAGGACATTTCGAGACGCATGTCTTATTTTCTGACCCTACACCTCCGGTCTCGCGGCGGTACTGCGCATGGAGTAGCGCGGTCGCTCTCCACGGACGATCCGCGGCGGCTGCCGAGCCGGGAGGATCGGAGTCGCCGACGTCGATGGACGTCGACCCGACGCGATCCCCCCGAGAGGACCACGCCCATGACCATCAGCCCGCCCGCCCGGACGTCGCCCGCTGCGCCGCCCGCGTCCGTCCCCGCGCCGACCGGCGTATCGGCCGGCCGCGCCCGCGCGATCGTGCTCGTCCTTGCGATCACGGGTGTCGTCGCCGCCGGGATGCAGACCCTGATCGTCCCGCTCATCGGACAGCTGCCGTCGCTGCTGGACGCGCCCGCCGCCGACACCGCCTGGGCGGTGACGGCGACCCTGCTGGCCTCCGCCGCGGCGGTTCCCACGGTCGGACGGCTTGGCGACCTGTTCGGCCGCCGGCGGATGATCCTCGTCAGCCTGATCCCGCTGATCGCCGGATCGGTGCTGTGCGCGCTGTCCGGCTCGCTGATCCCGATGATCGCCGGCCGCGCGCTGCAGGGACTCGGCATGGGCGTGATCCCGCTCGGCATCAGCCTGCTGCGCGAGGTTCTGCCCGCCGAGCGCGTGGGCTCCGCCGTCGCGATGATGAGCGCGTCCATGGGCATCGGCGGCGCGATCGCGTTGCCGGTCGCCGCCGCGATCGCGGAGTACGCGAGCTGGCGCGGCATGTTCTGGGCGTTCGCGGGTCTTGCCGCGGCGTGTCTGGTGCTCGCGCTGTGGGTGATCCCCGGGGGCGCCCGGGCGCAGCGTGACGGTCGGAGGTTCGACCTGCTCGGTGCGGTGCTGCTGGCGGCGAGCCTGGTCTGCCTGCTGCTGGCGGTCTCCAAGGGCGCGCAATGGGGTTGGGTCAGCGGCGCGACGATCGGATGCGCCGTCGCCGCGGCGCTCCTGCTCGGCGTCTGGGTCCTCCAGCAGCTGCGGTCGCGCTCGCCGCTGGTGAACCTGCGCTCGCTCGCCTCGGGCTCGGTCGCGGTGACCAACGTCGCGTCCTTCCTGATCGGTTTCGCGATGTACGCGCAGTCCCTCGTGATCCCGCAGCTCCTGCAGCTGCCGACCGAGACCGGCTACGGCCTGGGGCAGAGCATGCTGCAGATGGCCCTGTGGCTCATCCCGAGCGGGGTGACGATGATGCTCGTCTCGCCCCTCGGCGCACGCCTCACGGCCTGGCGCGGCCCGAAGGCCACCCTGGTCGCCGGCGCGTTCGTCGTCGCCGCCGGCTACGGCGTCTCGCTGCTGTGGATCGGCGCGATCTGGGGTCTGGTGGCCGCCACCGTCGTGATCAGCGCCGGTGTGGGCCTGGCGTACGGCGCGATCCCGATGCTGGTGATGGGCGGCGTCGCGGCCGACGAGACCGCGGCTGCGAACGCGTTCAACACCCTGGTCCGCTCGGTCGGCACCAGCGCCGCATCCGCGGTGATCGGCGTCGCCCTCGCCAGCTTCGTTCAGGAGGTCGGCGGGAACAGCGTCCCCGAGCTCGGCGGCTTCCAGCTGACGCTCGCGATCGGCGCCGCCGCCGCGCTGGCCGCCGTCGTGGTGGGCCTTCTCATCCCCGTCGCGCGTCGCGCACCGCGCGGCGCGGAGGCGTAGAGTCCAGCAGGTCGGCCCTCTCGCAGACGGATCAATCGCACGCACTCACTCGCCCCGCCCGGGGGCTTCCGAGACGAAGGAGCACAGGAACTATGCCAGGTCTGCCGTTGTGGCTGGCGGATTCCATCGCGAAGCTCGCGCAGAAGGCGCCGGCGGCGGGACGGGAGTCCGAGGAGACCAGTTTCGCCGAGATACCCGGTCGCACCTCTCAGGTGACGATCCCCACCCGGCACGGCGAGGTGGCCGCACAGGTGTACCACCCCGCCGAGGGGGCCGCACGCGCGGGCGTCTACCTCAACCTCCACGGGGGCGGTTTCGTCTTCCGTCATCCGGAGCAGGACGATCCGCAGTGCCGGTACATCGCCGAGCACGCCGGGATCACGGTCGTCAACCTCGACTACACCCCGGCCCCGCAGCTGCGTGCGCCCGGGTCCGTGGAGCAGGCGTACGACGCGGCGGTGTGGGCCGCATCCCCCGAGCGCGACTGGGCCGGCGGCCCGCTCGTGGTCGGAGGGCAGTCGGCGGGCGGTGCGCTGGCGGCGGGCGTCGCCCGGCTCGCGCTCGAACAGGGTGGGCCGCAGATCGCGCTGCAGGTGCTCATGTATCCGCCGCTGGATCTGACGGTCTCGGCCTCGGCCAAGCACATCGAGGGCACCGAGAAGTTCCTGGTGCGCATGGGCCCGGTCTTCGACACGGTGTACTGTCCCGACAAGACGGCGCGTGCGGACCGCCTGATCTCGCCCGCCGGTCCCGCCGACACCGCCAGTCTGGCGGGCATCGCCCCCGCGCTGGTCATCACGACCGAGAAGGACATCCTCGGCCCGGAGGGGAGACGCTACGCCGACCGGCTGGAACGGGACGGGGCCCTGCGCGAGCACCTCGACGTCCCGGGCGTGGGCCACGGCTTCAACATCCTCGGCTCTCCCCGCGACGTGGTCGCCGCCGCCTACGACCGTATCGTCGCGCGGGTGCGCGAAGTCGCCGACTGACGCGGAAGCCCCCGGGCAGATCGGGGGCTTCCAGGTCCCGCGCCGGTCGTCGGCGATCCCGCTCATCGACCCGATGCGCGCTCGCGCGGCAGCATCCGGGCGCAGACGGTCGTTACGGCTCGCCGACGACGTGCTCGGTCCAGGGCCGGGACGCGCTCGTCGGGAGGGCTCGTGAATCCGCGATATTTGTTCGGACATTACTACGTTAGGTTGACATAGTCTCTGAGATCGATCAGAATCACCGGTGCCGGGTCCGCGCATCAGCGCACGCCCTTGTCAAGGAAGACAGGTACACGGATGAATCACCGCAGATCAGCACGGATGCGGAGGGGCGGGGGAGCCGTCGTCGCACTCGCGCTCCTCCTCACGGCATGCGCGGGCGGCGGGGGGACCGCCACGGCGACCGCGCAGGATCCCGACACCCTGAACATCGCCATCCAGACCACGCCCGACACCCTCGACCCCGCCCTCAACGGCAACGGCGACCCGCTCCAGATCGTGACCTCGCTCGCCTACGAGCCGTTGATCACCCTCATGCCCGACGGCAGCTTCGGGCCGGGGCTGGCCACCGAATGGGGCTACGTCGGCGACGGCAACACCGTGTTCGAGATGACCCTGCGAGACGACGCGCGCTTCAGCGACGGGTCGGCGGTGACCGCCGAAGCGGTCAAGGCGAGCCTCGAATACTACGGACACGCGGGAAGCGCCTTCGCCTCCCGCGTGCAGAACATGACCTCCATAGAGGTCACGGGCCCGCTCAGCCTGAGGATCACGCTGGCCACCCCGACCCCGACGATGGAGTACATCCTCTCCCAGCGCTCCATGACCGGCTCGATCATCGGCCCTTCGGGCCTGGCCGACCCCGCCGCGCTCGGAACCACGACCGACGGTGCGGGAAAGTACGTGATCGACGCCGGTGCCACGGTCACCGGCCAGGTGTACACCTTCGTCCCGAACGAGTACTACTTCGACCCCGACAGCATCCAGTTCGACAAGGTCGTGGTCAAGATCATCACCGACCCGAACGCGCAGCTCCAGGCGATGCAGGCCGGAGAGGTCGACTACATCATCGGCACGCCCAACACCGCCGACGCCGCCGCGCAGTCCGGTTTCGAGGTGTACACCGCGCCGAACATGGTCAACATGGCGATGATCCTCGACCGCGCCGGCGAGATCGTCCCGGCTCTGGGCGACGAGCGTGTGCGACAGGCGTTGAACTACGCCATCGACCGCGATGCGGTCGCCACCGCTCTCTACGGCGAGTACGGCAGCGCGTCGGACGTCGCCTCGATCGCCGGGTTCGACTCCTACGACGCCTCGCTCGAGGGCACGTACACCTACGACCCGGACAAAGCCGAGGAGTTGCTGGCCGAGGCGGGCTACCCGGACGGCTTCAGCTTCGACCTGGTCGCCTTCAACCTGCAGCTGGGCGTGACCGACGCCGCCCAGGCGCTGGCCAGCGAATGGGCCAAGATCGGGGTCACCGCCAACATCGTGATCCCCATCGACTTCGCCGACTTCGCGACCCAGCTCGGCAGCGCCCCGGTGATCATGATGTTCTACGGGCTGAACCCCATGCAGGTCAACGGCGAGGACTGGTTCCTGGGCTGGGCCAACCCCGAGGGCGTCAGCGACCCGACGATCGACGAACTGTTCGCGGCGGGGGCGGCGGAGGCCGACCCGGCAGCCCGGCAGCAGGACTACGTCGCGTTGCAGGAGCGCCTGGCCGAGCTGGCCTGGTTCGTGCCGTTCGCGCACATGGACAAGATCGTGATCGCCCGGCCGGGTCTCGAGGGCGTCGAGGTCAACGGGACATATCTCGACCCCGACCCCGCCCTGTTCACCGTCGAGTCCACCTCCGAGTGATCGTCTGACGGGCCGGCCGCGAGGGCGGCCGGCCCGTCGAAGGAGCATCCATGATCCGTCTCGTCCTGACGCGGCTGCTGTGGGCGGTGCCCCTGCTGCTGGTCGTCTCGTTGCTCGTGTTCGTCCTGCAGTCGCTGCTTCCCGGCGATGCCGCGCAGGTGCTCGCGGGCCTGAACGCCACCCCCGAGCAGGTGGAGCAGCTGCGCGTCTCGTTGCGCCTGGACCAGCCCGTGCTCGTGCAGTACTGGCACTGGCTCAGCGGCGCGGTGCAGGGCGATCTCGGCACCTCGTTCCGCAACAACGAATCGGTCGTCGCCGCGTTGAACGGCCGCCTGGGCGTCACCGTCTCGCTCATCGCCCTCGCGACGGTGTTGGCGCTGATCGCCGGCATCGGCTTCGGGCTGCTCTCCAGTCTCGGCGGTCGTCTCGCGCGCATCGTGTCCGACGTGCTGTCGGTGCTGGGAGCCGCGATCCCGGGCTTCATCGTCGCCATCCTCCTGGTCGCCGCATTCGCGGTCGGCCTCGGATGGTTCCCCGCCAACGGCTACGTCGGCCCCGAGAAGGGGATCGGTGCCTGGCTCGCGGCGTTGACGTTGCCGGTCGTCGCCCTCGCGTTCGCGAACCTGACCTCGGTGGCCAAGCTCACCAGGGAGGGGATGAAGGACGTGCTGCAGCGCGACTTCGTGCGCAACCTCCGCGCCAACGGCATGTCGAACGCCTCGATCATCCTCAAGCACGCCCTCCGCAACGCGTCGCTGCCGGTGGTGACCACCGTGGGACTGAGCATCGTGGCGTCGCTGACCTCCGCGGTCGTCCTCGAGCAGATCTTCGGACTGCCCGGGCTCGGTTCGCTCGCCATCACCGCGACCTTCGGCCACGACATCCCGGTCATGCAGGGGGTCGCCGTCTACTTCACGCTGATCGTCATCGGCGTCAACCTTCTCCTGGACATCGTCTACGGGGTCCTCAACCCCCGAGTGAGGCACGCATGAGCGACTCGACAATCACGGTGCGGGTGCCCGTGCCGCGGCGCCGCACCTCCCGCGGTCTGCTGCGCAGGCTGCTCGCCAAGCCGCTGGCGGCCGGCGCCGCCGGTTACGTCCTGCTGCTGGTGGTCGCGGCCACGACCGCGCCGTGGGCCGCGCCCTACGACCCGGTCGCGAGCGATCTGGCCGCGATCTACCAGCTGCCCTCTGCGCAGCATTGGCTGGGAACCGACAACCTCGGCCGCGACATCCTCACCAGGCTCATGTTCTCCGCGGGCCCGGCGCTGCTGAACGCGCTCATCGCGGTCACCACGACCCTCGTGGTCGCCGTCCCGGTCGCCGTCTACGCCGCCTATGCGCGCAACTGGTTCGACTCGGCGCTCGTGCGCGTCGGCGAGATCGTGATGGCGATCCCCTCCATCGCGGTGCTCCTGATGGTGCTCGCCTTCTTCGGACAGAGCATGACCTCGGTCATGGTGGTCTTCGGTCTGCTGGCATCGCCCTCGGTCACCCGGGTCGTGCGTTCGGCCGCCATCGCCGTCAGCGAGGAGCCGTACATCGATGCGGCGCGGGTCTCCGGGCTGCGCACGCTCGCGATCGTACGTCGGCACGTGCTGCCGCGGGTGAGCGGCCCGATCGTGATCAACCTCGCGCTGATCGCCGCGGGCTCGCTCGGGGTCGCCGCGGGGCTGAACTTCCTCGGCCTGGGCGTCACCCCGCCCGAGCCGTCGCTGGGCAGCATGATCGCCGACGGGAACACCTATCTGCAGCGTCAGCCGTGGATCATCGTGCCCCCTGCGGTCGTGCTCACCCTCACGGTCGTCGCCTTCATCCTGCTCGGCGACGGCCTGCGCGACGCCATCACGGAGAAATGGGACGGTTCGCTCGTGGCCCGGCCGCGGCGGGGTGCACGGCCGATGCCGCGGCCGGAGGCCGCGCCGGCGCAGTTCGCGCTCGACGACCCGATCGTGCGGGTGCACGGTCTGACCGTGGGGTATCCCTCGGCCTCCGCCGACAGCGGCTACGTCGAGGTGGTCAGCGACGTCTCGTTCGAGGTCGGCGCTCAGGAGACGCTGGGCCTGGTGGGCGAGTCCGGATGCGGGAAGACCACCACGAGCATGGCGCTGCTCGGCCTCCTCTCCAAGGGCGGCCAGGTGCTCGGCGGCACGATCGAGATCGACGGCCGGCCGGTCTCCTCGATGTCCCGGCGCGAGCGGGATGCGTTGCGCGGCCGCACGGTCGCGCTGATCTCCCAGGAGCCGATGGTCGCCCTCGACCCCCTCTACACGGTCGGCAACCAGCTGGCGGAGGCGATCCGCCGCCACACCCCGCTGCGCGGCGCCGCGGTCCGTCGTCGCGCCCAGGAGCTGCTGGCGCAGGTGCGCATCGACGATCCCGAGAAGGTCGCGCGCTCCTATCCCTTCGAGATCTCCGGCGGAATGGCGCAGCGGGTCGCGATCGCGATCGCCCTCGCGGGCGATCCGAGGCTGCTGATCGCGGACGAGCCGACGACCGCGCTGGATGTGACGGTGCAGGCCGAGATCCTCGATCTGCTGCGCGCGGTCCAGCGGGAGCGACGGATGGGGCTGCTGCTGGTCACGCACAACTTCGGCGTCGTCGCCGACCTCTGCGACCGTGTGGCCGTCATGAAGGACGGCCGGATCGTCGAGCTCGCCGCGGCGGAGGACCTGTTCGACGCCCCCGCGCACGACTACACGAAGCTGCTGCTCTCGAGCACGCTCGAGGAGGCCACCCTCCGCGAGCGGCTCGGATCTGAGGAGGTCGACGATGCCTGACGCGACGCTGCTGGAGGTCTCCTCCCTGGATGTGGTCTACCCGGGCAGGGGTGGCAAGAAGCCCTTCCACGTCCTCAAGGGCGTCGACATCGACGTCCGCCCCGGTGAGACGCTGGGACTGGTGGGTGAGTCCGGATCAGGCAAGACGACGCTGGGCCGCGCGGTGCTGGGCCTGGCCCCGGTCAGCGGCGGCTCCATCCGCTTCGACGGGCGGGACATCTCGCACCCGAGCTCGCCGGAACGGCGCGAGCTCGCCGCATCGATCCAGGTCGTCTTCCAAGACCCCTACGGCTCGCTCAACCCCGTGCTGCTGATCGGCGACACGCTGGCCGAGCCGTTGATCGCCCAGGGCGCGAGCCGCGCCGACGCCCGCCGGCGGGTGGCCGAGCTGGTCGACCAGGTCGGGCTCCCGGCCGACTCGGTGAACCGCTACCCTCGTGAGTTCTCGGGCGGGCAGCGCCAGCGCATCGCGATCGCCCGCGCATTGGCCCTGCGTCCTCGGCTGATCGTGTGCGACGAGCCGGTGAGCGCGCTGGATCTGACCACCCAGGCGCGGGTGCTGGACCTGTTCATCGACATCCAGCGCGAGACCGGTGTGGCCTACCTGTTCGTGTCCCACGACCTCACGGTGGTCCGACACATCAGCCATCGGGTCGCGGTCATGTACCGGGGTGAGATCGTGGAGAACGGCGACACCGATCAGGTCACCGCCCGACCACGGCATCCGTACACGCAGAGGCTGCTGATGGCCTCGCCGGTCGCGCACCCCGCGCGCCAGCGTGAGCGGCGGGAGCAGCGACGGAAGCTGCTGGCCCAGGGCGACGCGTGAGAGCGCAGCGGCAAGAGATAGGAGAACACGAATGGTCGTCATGACGTCGAAGCTGGGGCGCCTGGAGGGAGTGGACCTCGGCGGCGCGGAGCGCTACCTCAACGTGCCGTACGCGGCCCCGTTGCGCGGCGGGGCCCGTTTCCGCGAGGCCGAGCCACGCCGACCCTGGACGGGGGTGCGCGACGCCACGCGCCCTGGCCCCACGTCGCCGCAGCCGGAGGTCGACAACCCGCTGCACGGTCGGCTGGCCTCGCCGGGGTGGATCAAGGGCGACGACGTGCTGAGCGTGAACGTGTGGACACCCGGCCGCGCAGGTGCCGCCCCGGTGGCCGTGTGGATCTACGGCGGGGCGTTCAAGGAGGGCAATGCCGCCTTGCCGCTGTACGACGGAACCGGTTTCGCCCGCAACGGCGTCGTGCTCGTCACGATCAACTACCGGGTCGGCGTCGAGGGCTTCCTCCCGGTCGAAGGGTCGGTCAACCGTGGACTGCACGACCAGGTGCACGCGCTGGAGTGGGTGCGCGAGAACATCGCCGACTTCGGGGGTGACCCCGGCCGGGTGACGATCTTCGGCCAGTCGGCCGGCGGGATGAGCGTCGCGAGTCTCGTGGCGACCCCGTCCGCGCGAGGCCTGTTCCATGCCGCGGTCAACCAGAGCGGTCCCCTGGGGTTCCCCGGGGCGCGCGAGGAGGGCGAGGCCACCGCACGGGCGTTGGCCGCGCTGTGCGAGGTGCCGCTGAGCGCGGCAGGGCTGGCGCGGGTCGAGCCGGAACGGCTTCTGGCCGCGGGCGTGCAGCTCACGGGCAACGCCGGCGCCGCGCTGACTCCCGCGCCGTACACCCTGGGGGTCGTCGCGGAGCCGGAGTTCGTGCCCTGGCATGGCACGCGGGCGCGGGCCGACCGCTTCGCCTCGAGGGTGCCGTTGCTGGCGGGCTTCACCTCGGACGAGTTCGGGTTGTTCGGCTGGCCGGACCCCGAACTGACGGACGCCGAGGCGGTGGCGGCGATCGAGCAGCGCGGCATCGACGGCGCGCGGGCGCTGGCGGCTGTGCGTACGGCCGCGTCGTCGCTTGCCGCGGGCACCGTGGTGCGCAAGCTCAGCGAGCAGTCGTTCTTCGTGTCGCCGATCCTGGAGTGGCTCGCCGACGCGCGTGCGGAGGGTCTGGACGCCTGGGCCTATGAGTTCGGCTGGCGCACGAAGGCGTTCGACGGCGTGCCCGGCGCGTATCACAACCTCGACATCCCGTTCGTGTTCGACCTGCTCGACGCCGAGGCGGTCGTCGACATGACCGGGCCGCAGCCGCCGCTCGCGCTGCGCGATCAGGTGCACGGGGACTGGCGCACCTTCTTCGCGGAGGGGGCTTTGCCCCGGGAGCGGTACGACGGGACCTTCGAGACCGTGCGGCGGTACGGGGAGGAGACGGGTGCGTCGCCGACCGAGTCGTTCCGTGCGCTGTACCTCGCGCACGTGCGGTCGGCAAGCTAGGGGGTGGGCGCCCGCCCGCATCCGCCCGGCCTCCTACTTGGCCACCAGCGTCGTCTCGAACGAGTACATGTCGGGCCGGTAGCAGTGCGAGCCCCATTCGACGGCCCGTCCGCCCGCGTCGTAGGCGACGCGTTCCATGACCAGCACGGCCGCGTTCCGGTCGAGTCGGAGCAGTCTGGCCTCGTCGCCGTGGGCATGCCGTGCGCCGATGCGCTGGTTGGCGACGCGCATGGTCACCCCCCGCGCGCGCAGGATCTGGTAGAGCCCACGCTCGGCGAGCTGCTCCGGCGTGATGTCGGAGAACTCCTCCGGGACGAAGTTCTCCAGAATCGCCAGAGGGGATCCGTCGCTGCTGCGCAGGCGCCGGAGCCGCAGCACGGCCGCTCCGGACGCGACGCCCAGACGCTGGGCGACGGCCTCGGGGGCCGGGACCACCTCGTGCGCGAGGACCTCCGTCGTCGGGTGCTGATGGATGTCCTCCAGATCGTCCTGAAGGCTGGTCAATGCGACCGGACGGGTGATCTGACCGTGC
Source organism: Microbacterium sp. (assembly GCA_047606965.1). Taxonomy (GTDB): domain Bacteria; phylum Actinomycetota; class Actinomycetes; order Actinomycetales; family Microbacteriaceae; genus Microbacterium. The sequence continues at coordinate 11,282 of JASGDW010000102.1, read as the reverse complement.
ACGACCTGGGTGCCGACGCCCCGTCGCCGCACGAGCAGGCCCTTGTCCACGAGCTCCTGGATGGCGCGCCGCACCGTGGGGCGGGAGAGGCCGAGCCGATGGCCGATGGCGATCTCGTTCTCCAGGCGCGCACCCGCGGGCAGCACGCCGTCGCGGATGGCGGATTCGAGCCGGGTGGACACCTGGAAGTACAGGGGCACGGGGCCCGTGCGGTCGAGGTCTTCGAAGAGGCGATCCGGCCACACCGGGTCGTCGGAGGTGGATGCCATGGCAGCTCCTCAATGTCGCAACAATATTACATCTATACCAGATTGTTCGTTCGAGGCGTGAGCCCGCGGATGTGTGGCGGGGTGCACGCCCTCGCAGTATTGTGATATTGTCCATACATATACAGGTTTCTCGGAAGGGCCCGCGATGTCACACCTGCAATCGATCGAGGTGGTCGCGTTGGGCCGGCTCGGCGTTGACCTCTACCCCCTGCAGGCCGGGGTCGGCCTCGAGGACGTGGTCGCCTTCAGCAAGTCCCTCGGGGGGAGCGCGGCCAACGTCACCGTCGCGGTCGCCCGCTACGGGCACTCTGTCGCACTGGTCTCCCGGGTCGGCGACGACCCGTTCGGGAGGTATCTGCGGCGTGAGCTCGGCGACCTGGGAGTGGATGCGGCGCTGGTCTCGACCGACCCCCGATACAAGACCCCGGTGACGTTCTGCGAGATCTTCCCGCCCGACCACTTCCCGCTGTACTTCTATCGGGAGCCGAAGGCTCCCGATCTGGAGATCTCGGCCGACCAGCTGGACCCGGCGGCCGTGCGCTCGGCGGGCGTGCTGTGGCTGACCGGAACCGGTCTCAGTCAGGAGCCGTCCCGGGCCACCCATCACGCCGCGCTGTCGATGCGTGAGGGCCGCGAGAACGTGCTCGACCTCGACTACCGGCCGCAGTTCTGGACCGGGGCCGCTCAGGCGCGCGCCGAGATCTCCCGGGCGCTGGGGAAGGCGACGGTCGCGGTCGGCAATCTCGAGGAGTGCGGGGTGGCGGTCGGCGAGACCGATCCCCATCGCGCCGCCGACGCGCTGCTGGAGCGTGGCATCCGGCTGGCGATCGTGAAGCAGGGCCCGCGCGGCGTGCTCGCCAAGACCGCCGAGGAGACCGTCGAGGTGCCTCCGCACGCCGTCGAGGTCGTCAACGGGCTGGGCGCGGGCGACGCCTTCGGCGGTGCCCTGTGCCATGGGCTGCTGCTCGGCTGGGAGTTGGAGCGCACGATCGGGTTCGCGAATGCGGCCGGCGCGATCGTCGCCTCCCGGCGCGAGTGCTCCACGGCCATGCCGGATGAGGCGGAGGTGGAGAGGTGGGTTCGAGAGGGGGTGCCGACGTGACCGTGGCAGATGATCGGACAAGCCGACTGCGGACGCTGACGGCGGACGACTTCGCCCGGCTGCGGGACCTGCGTGCGCACGGGCCGCAGCAGATCGCGCGCGCCTTCGCGACGCGCTCGCGACGCGACGTCCTCCGGGAGGACGGGCGCCTGTTCATCGTCGCCGCCGATCACCCCGCCCGCGGCGCGCTCGCCGTCGGGGGCGACCCGGACGCCATGGCCGACCGCTACGACCTGCTCGACCGCCTCGCGACCGCACTGGGAAGACCCGGCGTCGACGGCGTCCTGGGCACACCCGACCTGATCGACGATCTCGTCGCGCTGGGGCTGCTCGAGGACAAGCTCATCGTCGGCTCGATGAACCGAGGAGGGCTTCGCGGCTCGTGCTTCGAGCTGGACGACCGTTTCACGGGCTACGACGTGAAGACCATGGTGCGCGACGGCATCGACTTCGCCAAGACGTTGCTGCGGGTGGGGCTGGAGGACCCGAGAACGCCGGACACGCTGGAAGCGACCGCCCGCGCGGTCACGGCCGCGGCGGACGCGGGTCTGCCGATCATGCTCGAGCCCTTCCTCAGCCGCTGGGTCGACGGGAGGATCGTGAACGACCTGTCGACGGACGCGGTCGTCCTCTCGATCGCGATCGCGGCGGGCCTGGGTGCGAGCAGCGCGTACACCTGGATGAAGCTGCCCGTCGTGGAGGGGATGGAGCGCGTCATGGAGGCCACCACGATGCCGACCCTGCTGCTGGGAGGCGACTCGGGCGCGGAGCCCGACGAGACCTTCGCGAGCTGGGAGGACGCGCTCTCCCTCCCCGGCGTCCGCGGGCTCACGGTCGGGCGCACCCTGCTCTACCCGCCCGACGGCGACGTCGCGGCGGCGGTGGACATCGCCGCCGGCCTCGTCCACACCGACCTCTGATCGACCAAGGAGACAACCACATGAGCACGACCGAGACCGCCGCGGGGATCCCCGTCATCGGGCACTGGATCGACGGCGTCGTCCGCGCCGACGGCAGCGGGCGCACCTCCCCGGTGTACAACCCGGCCACCGGCGCCGTCCAGGCCGAGGTGGCGCTCGCCGACCAGGAGCAGATCGACGAGGCGATCGCCTCCGCCGCGCGCGGTTTCGCGGTGTGGAGCCGATACTCGATCGCGAAGCGTCAGAGCGTGCTGTTCGCCTTCCGCGAGCTGCTGAACGCGCGCAGGTCCGAGCTCGCCGCGATCATCACCGCCGAGCACGGAAAGGTGCTCTCCGACGCGCTGGGCGAGATCCTGCGCGGGCAGGAGGTCGTGGAGCTCGCGACCGGTTTTCCGCATCTGCTCAAGGGGGCTTACTCCGAGAGCGCCTCCACCGGCATCGACGTCTACTCGCTGAAGCAGCCGCTGGGCGTGGTCGGGATCATCTCGCCGTTCAACTTCCCCGCGATGGTCCCGCTGTGGTTCTTCCCGATCGCGATCGCCGCGGGCAACGCGGTCGTCGTCAAGCCCAGCGAGAAGGACCCCTCCGCCTCGCTGTGGCTGGCGCGGCTGTGGAAGGAGGCGGGCCTTCCCGACGGCGTGTTCACCGTGCTCCAGGGAGACAAGCTCGCGGTCGACGGCCTGCTTCACAGCCCCGTCGTGCAGTCGATCTCCTTCGTGGGCTCCACCCCGATCGCGCAGTACATCTACGAGACCGCATCCCGCAACGGCAAGCGCGTGCAGGCGCTGGGCGGTGCGAAGAACCACATGCTGGTGCTCCCGGACGCCGATCTCGACCTCGTCGCCGACCAGGCGGTCAACGCCGGGTACGGCGCGGCCGGCGAGCGTTGCATGGCGATCAGCGTGGTGATCGCGGTCGGGAAGGTCGCCGACGACCTGATCGGCAAGATCACCGAGCGCATCGCGAAGCTGCGCATCGGCGACGGCGCCGGTGTCGACGGCGTCGAGCCCGACATGGGGCCGTTGATCACGGGTGCCCACCGTGACAAGGTCTCCTCCTACGTCGACATCGCCGAGGCCGACGGGGCCACGATCGTCGTCGACGGCCGCGGGTTCACGGTCGCCGGCCGCGAAGACGGCTTCTTCTTCGGCCCGACCCTGATCGACGAGGTGCCCACGACCTCTCGCGCCTACACCGAGGAGATCTTCGGTCCGGTGCTCGAGGTGGTGCGTGTGGAGAGCTTCCAGGAGGGGCTGGACCTCATCAACTCCGGCCGGTTCGGCAACGGCACCGCGATCTTCACGAACGACGGCGGCGCGGCTCGGCGGTTCCAGAGCGAGGTGCAGGTCGGGATGATCGGCATCAACGTGCCGATCCCGGTGCCGGTGGCGTACCACTCCTTCGGCGGATGGAAGTCCTCGCTGTTCGGCGACGCCAAGGCCTACGGCGTGCACGGCTTCGACTTCTTCACCCGTGAGAAGGCGATCACCAGCCGCTGGCTCGACCCCGCCACGCACGGCGGCATCGATCTCGGCTTCCCCCAGAACGACTGATGACCCGGATGCCAGCCCCGTCTGTCGGCGGCACCCGTTCCACCCGTCCGCTCCATCCGTCCCCGAGAGCACGATCATGAGCACCACCGAACCCCGTTGGTTCCACCGTCGCGGCGCCCTGGCCCGCGGTGGCTGGGAGAGCGTCGTCGACGCGAGCATCCCCGGCTGGGCGCACACCGGCCTGCGCGTGGCCGCCCTCGGCGCGGGCGAGCGACTCGTCCTCGACGAGACGGGGGTGGAGCGCCTCGTGGTGCCGCTGTCGGGCGGCTTCACGGTGACGCACGCCGGGCACGCCGAGGCGGGGGAGAGCGTCCTCGCCGGACGACGCTCCGTCTTCGACGGCTCCACCGACGTGCTCTACCTGCCCTCGGGCGCCAACGGCCGGATCGAGGGGACCGGGCGGGTCGCGGTCGCCGAGGCGCCCACCCGGGAGCGCAGACCGTTCCGGCACCTCTCCGCCGCCGAGACCCCCGTCGAGCTGCGTGGCGCCGGCGCCTCCAGCCGTCAGGTGCACAACTTCGGCACGCCCGAGGCGCTGGACGCGGCCAAGCTCATCGTCTGCGAGGTCATCACCCCGGCCGAGAACTGGTCCTCCTATCCGCCGCACAAGCACGACGAGAACCTGCCGGGGCGCGAGTCACGGCTCGAGGAGATCTACTACTTCGAGTCCGCGCCCGCGCGGGGGACCACAGGCGGCACCGCGGATGCCGCGTTCGGCCTGTTCAGCACGTACTCCTCGCCCGCGGGCCCCATCGAGATCGACGCGATGGTGCGCACCGGCGACATCGCTCTCGTGCCCCGCGGCTACCACGGGCCCGCGGTCGCCGCCCCCGGGTACGACCTCTATTACCTCAACGTGATGGCGGGCCCGGACCCGGAGAGGGTCTGGCTCATCAGCGACGATCCCGCGCACGCGTGGGTGCGAGGCTCCTGGGAAGGCCAGGAGCTCGACGGGCGACTGCCCTACACCGGTGACGAGAAGGAGGGTCGAGACTGATGGCGGCGACGAGGACGATGACGGTCGGTCAGGCGCTGATCGAGTTCCTGGCCCACCAGTGGACCGTCGACGCAGAGGTGCGCGAGCGAACGATCGCCGGGGTGTCCGGCATCTTCGGCCACGGCAACGTCGCCGGTGTCGGGCAGGCCCTCGCCCAGCTGAACCTCGAACAGCCCGATCTGATGCCCTACCGCCAGGCCCGCAACGAGCAGGCGATGGTTCACCAGGCGGTCGGCTACGCGCGGATGCACCGCCGCCGGGGCACCTACGCGTCCACGGCATCCGTTGGACCGGGCGCCGCCAACATGCTCACGGGGGCGGCGCTGGCCACCGCCAACCGGCTCCCCGTGCTGCTGCTGCCGTCCGACACCTTCGCCACCCGCGTGGCCGACCCGGTGCTGCAGCAGCTCGAGCATCCCCACGACCTCGGGCTGCAGGTCACCGACGCGTTCCGCCCGCTGTCGCGTTTCTTCGACCGGGTGCAACGGCCCGAGCAGCTCTTCTCGATCGCCCTGTCCGCGCTGCGGGTGCTCACCGATCCCGCCGAGACCGGCGCGGTCACGATCGCGCTGCCGGAGGACGTGCAGGCGGAGGCGCTGGAGGTGCCGCTGGAGTTCCTGCAGGACCGCGAATGGCACATCCGCCGACCGCTGCCCGAGGCGGGTCCGCTCGCGCGCGCCGTCCAGGTGGTCACCGCCGCGAAGCGCCCGCTCATCGTCGCCGGGGGAGGCGTGATCTACTCCGGCGCCGAAGACGCGCTGCGCGCCCTCGCCGAGGCCACCGGCATCCCGGTGAGCACGACCCAGGCCGGCGGCGGCGCCCTGCGCTGGGACCACCCGCAATACCTCGGCGGCGTCGGGGCGACCGGGAGCACGGCCGCGAACCGCCTGGCGGCGGAGGCCGACGTCGTCATCGGGGTCGGCACGCGCTACAGCGACTTCACGACCGCCTCGCGCACGGTGTTCCAGAACCCCCGCGTGCGCTTCGTCAACGTCAACGTCGCCTCCTTCGACGCCCACAAGCACGGCTCGCAGCTGCCGATCGTCGCGGACGCGCGCGAGACGCTCGTCGCGCTCGCCGGTGCCCTCGCGGGCTACCGTGTCGAGCCGGATTACGCCGAGCGCATCGACCGCGAGAAGCGGGCCTGGGATGCCGTGGTGGATACCGCGCTCGCCCCCACCGGCGCCGAGCTTCCCGGGCAGCCCGAGATCATCGGCGCCGTGCACAGCGCCTCCGCCCCGGAGGATGTCATCGTCCAGGCGGCGGGCTCGCTCCCGGGCGATCTGCACAAGCTGTGGCGGGTGCGGGACGTCCTCGGCTACCACGTCGAATACGGCTTCAGCTGCATGGGCTATGAGATCGCCGGTGGCCTGGGCGTGCGTCGTGGCCTCGATGCGCTCGGTGACGATCGGGACGTCATCGTCATGGTCGGCGACGGCTCTTACCTGATGCTGCACACCGAGCTGGTCACGGCGGTGGCCGAGGGGCTGAAGATCATCGTGGTGCTCGTGCAGAACCACGGCTTCGCCTCCATCGGACACCTCTCCGAGACGGTCGGCTCGGGCCGCTTCGGCACGCAGTACCGTGCCTACGATCCGCAGGCACGCAACTTCCAGGGCGAGCAGGTGCTTCCGGTCGATCTGGCCGCGAACGCCCGCAGCTACGGCGTCGACGTCGTCGAGATCGCTCCGGGCGCCGCCGCCGTCGAGGAGCTCTCGGCCGCGGTGGCCGCGGCCAAGGCGTCCTCGCGGTCCACGCTCATCCACATCAACAGCGACCCCCTGGTCTACGCGCCCGACGGCGAGGGATGGTGGGACGTTCCCGTGCCCGAGGTGTCGACGCTGCTGTGGACGCAGCGCGCCCGAGCGGAGTACGAGCACCTTCGCGTGCCGCAGCGTCCGCTCCTGGGAGAGCGGGACGAGGCATGAACGCGACCGTCGCGGGTGCGCCCGTCAGCTTCGGGGTCTTCGAGATGACCCCGGAGGGGGCCGAGACCGTGCGCCCCGACGATCTGCTGGAGCTCCTGGCAGAGGCCGGCTATGGCGGCGTCGACCTCGGGCCGGTCGGCTACCTCGGCGAGGGGGCGACGCTGAGCTCCCGGCTCGCCGCGCACGGTCTCGAGCTCGCCGGCGGCTGGGTGCAGCTGCCGTTCTCCGACGACGAGGCCTTCGAGGCCTCGCTTCCGTCGTTCGGCGAGGCGCTGCGCGTGTTCTGCGAGGTGGCCGAGCACGGCCCGTCGCGCCTGCCGTTGCCGACCCTCGCGGACGACGGCTCGACGACCCGTCGCGCCGCACCCGGGCACGGCGCCGAGGTCGACCCGCTCGCGGACGCGTCGTGGCAGAGCCTGTTCCGCAACGTCGAGCGTGCCGCGGGCGTCATCCGGGCCGCGGGCCTGGAGCCGACCTTCCACCACCATGCGGGCACCTTCGTCGAATCCCCCGAGGAGATCGACCGGTTCCTCCGCGATACCGATGTGGACCTGACGCTCGACACGGGGCATCTGCTGATCGGTGGCGGCGACCCCCTTCAGGCGGTGGAACGCTGGGGCTCGCGCATCAACCACCTGCATCTGAAGGACGTCGACCTCGCCGAGCTGCGCCGGGTGCTCGCGGCGGGCGGCGGCATGGCCGAGGTGTGGTCCTCCGGCGCCTTCGTCGCCTTCGGCCGCGGCGACATCGACGTGGACGCCGTGATGGACGCGATCTCCGCCCAGGGCTTCGAGGGCTGGATCGTCGTCGAGCAGGACGTGCTCAACGGCCCCGACATCGCGCTCGACGACTTCCGTGCCGCCCGCGCGGCCGACCAGCGACTCAACCGCGACGCCTTGCGCCGCTGGGTCTGAGCCCCACAGAAAGGACACGCAGACGTGACCACCCCCCTTCGTTTCGGGCTCATCGGCACCGGCCGCATCGGCCAGGTGCATGCGGCGAGCATTGCCGCCTCCCCGGACGCCGTGCTGTCCCGGGTCGCCGATCCCTTCGTCGAGGGCGCACACGCCGTCGCCGCGAGGTACGGGGGCACCGTGACCGACGACGCCGAGGAGATCTTCGCCTCCGGCGAGGTGGATGCGGTGCTGATCGCCTCGCCGACCCCGACGCACATCGACCTCATCGCGCAGGCGATCGACGCCGGCATCCCCGTGCTGTGCGAGAAGCCGATCGATCTGGACATCGCCCGCGTCGACGCTCTGCGCCCGCGGGTGGCGGCGGCGGGCGTCCCGGTGGCCCTCGGGTTCAATCGTCGCTTCGACCCTGCCTTCGCCTCGGTGCGTGCGCGCGTCGCGGCGGGGGAGATCGGTGAGCTCGAGCAGCTCTCGATCGTCAGCCGCGACCCGGCGGCGCCCCCGGCCGCCTACGTCGCCGTCTCCGGCGGGATCTTCCGCGACATGACGATCCACGACTTCGACATGGCGCGTTTCTTCCTGCCGGAGATCGTGGAGGTCAGCGCGACCGGTTCGAGGACCTTCGACGAGGGTGCCCGCGAGCATGGCGACTTCGACACCGCGGTGACGGTGCTGCGCGCCGCGTCCGGGGCGATCGCGACGATCACCAACTCCCGGCACAGCGCCTACGGCTACGACCAGCGCCTGGAGGCCTTCGGTTCGACGGGCCTGCTGCAGGTCGCCAACGCCGGGACGAGCCTGGTCAGCCTCTCCACCGCGGATGCCGTGGAGGCCCGTCCGCGCTATCAGGACTTCTTCCTGGAGCGCTACGCGCTCGCCTACGCGGCTGAGCTCGCCGAGTTCGTCAAGCTGGTCCGTGGCGAGGCCTCCGCGAGTCCCACCTTCGAGGACGGGCGGGCTGCGCTCGTGCTCGCCGACGCCGCCCAGCGTTCGGCGAGCGAGGGCGTGACCGTGGCCGTCGATCTGCGCTGAGCCGCGCCGATCCATCTGAGCCGATCCGTCTGAGAGAGGAACCCCCCATGACCCCCACCGCCTCCGATCTAGCCCCGCTTGCGCGCGCCGCGGCGACCACGCGCACCGTGCTGTGGAACGACTCGGCGGATCCCGAAGAGCTGCGCCGGTCGATCGCCTTCGGCGCGGTCGGTGCGACCTGCAACCCGGTGATCGCCTACACCGCCATCAGCCGACGCCCGGAGGTGTGGGGCCCGCGCATCGCCGAGATCGCCGCGGCGCATCCGACCTGGGGCGAGTCGCAGATCGGCTGGCAGGCGGTCAAGGACCTCTCGGTCGAGGCGGCGGCGCTGCTGCGGCCCGCGTTCGAGGCCAGCGGCGGACGCGACGGCCGGATCTCGATCCAGACCGATCCCCGCCTGCACCGCGACCGCGACGCCCTGGTGGCGCAGGCGGTGGAGTTCGCCGGGCTCGCCGAGAACGTCATCGTGAAGATCCCCGCGACCGCCACCGGCATCGCGGCGATGGAGGAGGCCGCCTATCGGGGGGTGAGCATCAACGCGACCCTCAGCTTCTCGGTGCCGCAGGCGCTCGCCGTCGGTGAGGCGATCGAGCGCGCGCTGGATCGTCGGACCGCCGACGGGCTGCCCGAGCGGGAGTTCGGACACGTCGTCACGATCATGGGTGGGCGGCTGGACGACTGGCTGAAAGCCTGGACGGCGAGCCGGGGCGTCCTGACCACGCCCGGGGTGCTCGACTGGGCGGGGGTCGCGGCGATCAAGCGCGCCTACGCGATCTTCACCGAGCGCGGGTATCGCAGTCGCATCCTCTCGGCCGCCTTCCGCAGCTTTCTGCACTGGTCGGAGCTGGTCGGCGGGGACCTCGTGGTCTCGCCGCCGTTCGCCTGGCAAGAGTCGATCAACGCGAACGCGATCCCGGCGGCGTCCCGTATCGATGTGCCCGTCGAGGCGGCCGTGCTCGCCGAGCTGGAGACGCTCGGCGAGTTCCGGCGCGCCTACGAACCCGACGGGATGGCGGTCGAGGAGTTCTCCGGCTTCGGCGCGGCCCGTCACACCCTGCGGCAGTTCCTCGACGCCGACGCGCAGCTCGACGCTCTCGTGCGCGACGTGATCGTCCCCGCGGAATGACGTGCGGGAGGGCCGAGAGATGCTCGACACATCCGGGCATATGTAATAACATATGGATGACGTACCTACGGGAGGTGCGGCGACAAGGAGGTCATCGATGAGTGAGGCGCCTGTGGACGTCGATCCGCTGAACCCGCCGGCCGAGCAGGGCAGGTTCCGCAAGCGGAATCTGGTGCTGATCCTGCCGGCCATGCTGGCGATGTACGGCGTATATCAGGGGATCCAGCAGGTTCTGCTCCCCGCCCAGGTCGAGGCGATCGACGAGGCCGCGAAGGTGGCGAACCTCGCCGTGCTCTCGATCGTCTCATCGGTCGCGGCGACGATCGCCCTGCCTCTGGGCGGGGCGATCTCCGACCGCACCCGCAGCAGGTTCGGACGGCGTGCGCCCTGGCTGGCCGTGGCGGCGGTGCTGGCCGCTGCGTTGTGCGTCGGCATGGGGTTCATGGCCTCGATCGCGGGTCTCGCCATCGTGTACGGCGCGCTCTGGTTCGTGATGAACTGGTACCAGGGCGTGATCTACGCCGTCGTGCCCGACCGGGTGCCGGAGCGACTGCGCGGCACCGCATCCTCCCTCATCGGACTCGCGCTGCCGCTGGGCGTGCTCGCGGCCGTGAACGTGGTCTCCCGCACCTCCCAGGAAGTGGGCTATCTGCTGCTGGCGGTGGGCCTGCTCGTGGCGACCGTGCTGTTCGTCCTCGGGGCGCCCGACAGCAGCTCCGTGGACGCCCCCCACAGCGCCGCGCGCCCCTCCGGTCCGTTCCTCAAGCGCGTCCTCGCGCAGTTCGCCTCGTTCGCCGACCGCGACTTCACGCTCGTCTTCCTCAGCCGCATTGTGTTCTTCTTCGGGATCTTCGCGGTGCAGACCTACACCTTCTACATCGTCACCGACCACATCGGGATGGACAACGTCCCGCTGGGCAGCGCCGGCGAGGCGGTCGGGCTGATCGCGAGCGTCAGCACCGTCGCGCAGGTGGTCGCCGTCGCGATCGTCGGCTGGGTCGCGGACAAGCTCGACCGGCGCAAGCTCGTCGTGGGCCTGAGCTCTCTTGGCATGGCCGTCGGCTTCGCGATCCCGCTCCTGCTCCCCACGTGGACGGGGATGCTGATCTACGCGGTTGTGCTGGGCGCCTCCTCCGGGGTGTACTTCGCCGTCGATCTCGCGCTGATGTCGCTCGTCCTCCCCAGCTCGGGTGACGAGGGCCGCGACCTGGGTCTGCTCGCGATCGCGACCTCCGTGCCCTCGGCATTCGCCCCCGCGGTCGCGGCCTGGCTGATCCTGGTGACGACGTCGTACTCGTCGCTGTTCGTGTTCGGCATCGCCGCATCCGTCGTGGGCGGCGTGCTGGTGTTCCTGGTGAGGAAGATCCGCTGAGGCCCCCGGCGAGGCCGGGAGAGGAAGGAAGACGATGCCCTACGCCGACAACGGTGGCGTCCGGATCT
>JASGDW010000101.1:0-3466 GCA_047606965.1 Microbacterium sp. | reverse complement strand
TGGTGACGTAGTCGTCGCCGCCGGCGTTGAGGCCGGTGATCTTGTCCTCGGTCTCGTCCTTGGCGGTCAGGAACAGGATCGGCGCCGTGTACCCGGCCTCGCGGAGGCGCTTGGTGACGCTGAACCCGTTCATGTCGGGCAGCATGACGTCGAGCACGATGAGGTCGGGTTCCTCCTCGAGCACGGCCGAGATGGCTCCTGCTCCGTTGCCGACGGCACGGACCTGGAAGCCGGCGAACTTCAGGCTCGTCAGCAGCAGGTCGCGGATGTTCGGCTCGTCGTCCACGACGAGGATGCGCGGTGCGGTCATGGCCCCCATTATGGTCTCTGCACGCTATTTGTCCGCTGAACCCGCCCGGACCTCCGCGGCGCGAGAGATCTCATCCGTCACGAGAACGCCCTCGGACCGTCACCGATGCGACCTCTCGCCGAGAGGGGCGGAGGCGGCGAGCTGGTCGGCGTCGAGGATCGTGTAGCTGTACCCCTGCTCGGCGAGGAAGCGCTGCCGGTTCTGCGCGAAGTCCTGGTCGACGGTGTCGCGGGCGATGAGCGTGTAGAAGCTCGCCGTGTGCCCGTTCGACTTCGGACGCAGCAGGCGGCCCAGCCGCTGCGCCTCCTCCTGGCGCGACCCGAACGAGCCGGACACCTGGATCGCCACCGACGCGTCCGGCAGGTCGACCGAGAAGTTCGCCACCTTGGAGACGACCAGCAGCGGCACCTCGCCGGCGCGGAACGCCCCGAACAGCCGCTCGCGCTCGTCCACCGGCGTCGCTCCCGTGATCCTGGGGGCGCCCAGGGCCTCGGCCAGCTCGTCGATCTGGTCGAGGTACTGGCCGATCACGAGGATCTGCTCGCCGTCGTGCCGCTGCGCGAGCAGGCGCACCACGTCGATCTTGGCCGGCGCGGTCGCCGCGAGCCGGTACCGCTCCTCGTCGGCCGCGGCGGCGTACTCGAGCCGGTCCCCGGCGGGCAGGTCGATGCGCACCTCGTAGCAGGCGGCCGGGGCGATGAACCCCTGCGCCTCGATCTCCTTCCACGGCGCGTCGAAGCGCTTGGGCCCGATGAGGCTGAACACGTCGCCCTCCCGGCCGTCCTCGCGCACGAGCGTCGCGGTCAGGCCCAGCCGGCGCCGCGCCTGCAGGTCGGCGGTGAGCTTGAACACGGGGGCCGGTAGCAGGTGCACCTCGTCGTAGACGACCAGGCCCCAGTCGAGCGCGTCGAGCAGGGCCAGGTGGGCGTACTGCCCGCGGCGCTTGGCGGTGAGGATCTGGTAGGTCGCGATCGTGACCGGCCTCACCTCCTTGACCTGCCCCGAGTACTCGCCGATCTCCTCGGGCGTCAGCGTGGTGCGCGCCAGCAGCTCGTCGCGCCACTGGCGGGCGCTGACCGCGTTGGTCACCAGGATCAGGGTCGTCGTCCGGGTCGCCGCCATCGCCGCGGCCCCGACCAGGGTCTTGCCTGCGCCGCAGGGCAGCACCACGACCCCTGACCCGCCGGCGCTGAAGGTGTCGACGGCCTTGCGCTGGTAGGGGCGCAGATGCCAGCCGTGCTCATCGAGGTCGATGGGATGCGGCGTGCCCGCCGTGTAGCCGGCCACGTCCTCGGCCGGCCAGCCGATCTTCAGCAGCTCCTGCTTGATCGCGCCGCGCGCCCACGCGTCGACGACGAACGCGTCGGGCGAGGGACGGGCGATCAGCAGCGGCTGGATGCGCTTGTTGCGGGCCACCTCGGCCAGCACCGCGGCATCCGTCGAGCGCAGCAGCAGCGCCTGCTCGTCGTCGCCGTAGGCGCCGCGCTCGATCACCAGCCGTCCGTACCGGGCGACCGTCTCGCGGATGTCGGTGGACACCGAGGCGGGCACCGGGAACCGGGACCACCGGTCGAGGGTCGCGAGCATGTCCGCGGCCTCATGCCCCGCCGCGCGGGCGTTCCACAGACCGAGCCGGGTGATGCGATAGGTGTGGATGTGCTCGGGGGCGCGCTCCAGCTCGGCGAACACCGCGAGCTCGTGCCGGGCGTTCTCGGCCTCGGGGTGGGCGACCTCGAGCAGGACCGTGCGATCGCTCTGGACGATCAAGGGGCCGTCGGACATAACCGACCATCCTACCGTGCGCGTCGATGCGACGGTCCCGTCAGGCGGGCCGCACCGACTCGATGCTGGTCACCGGCAGGGTCCGCTCCACGTCCGCGTGGCGGTCGCGGCCACGCAGTCGTCCGCCGCCGAGCCCCGTCGCCTCCAGCAGGAACGCGCGGGTCGAGGCGTCCGGCAGCCGCACGGTGACCTCGATCACGGCACGGGTGCGCACCGCCTGCTCCAGCTCACGGCCGAGCCACGCCGACTCCGCGTCGGGGCCGGCCCCGACGCGCAGCTCGGCGATCAGGCGCGCGAAGCGCTTCTCGGGCGGACAGGGTGTCGGGAACCGCGTGCCGGCGCGACGGGCGGGTGCGTGCAGGACGCCGCCGGCGTCCACGGCCACGACCGGGTAGCGCGCGTCGGCGAGGCTCCAGTACACGGTCTCGGCGCTCGCGCGGGACACCAGCGCGCCCTCGTGCGCCACCAGCCCGACCGGGCGCAGCGCCTGGTCGACGCCGGCCGCGGCGAGCAGGTCGGCGTCCTCGCTGCTGACGACGGTGCGACCGGTCTGGGCGTCGACCCCGACGCGGATGAGCCCGTGGCGCGCCGTCGCCCGGTCGATGAGGTACGCCAGCGGCTGCGGGATGCCGGTCAGCGACAGCTCCCCGAGGAACGCGCGCAGCGACTCGGCGGTCTCGCCGGCGGCGACCGCGGCGGCCACCGACTCGGCGCTGAACCGGTAGGTGGAGGCCTGTGCCCGGCTCTCGCGGGCGGCCATGGTGCGCAGCCGCCGCTCGAGCGCGGGCCGCAGCGGTCCCGGCGCGATCGCCGTCAGGTCGGCCTGCAGGTAGACGCGGTCGATCTCGCCGGGCAGCCGTGGCAGGAGCAGCTCCGCGTCCGCGGCGCCGCGTTCGCGCAGGCCACGGCTCCAGCCCGGCTCGGTGTCGTCGTCCGCGAGCAGCCCGAGGCGGCGGGCGCGTCGACGCAGCAGGGCCGCGCGCTGCTCCCATTCCGGGTCGAGGGGGAAGGCGGCGTTCCAGGACGCCGCCGGCAGATGGCCGCCGCCGGGTGTGCGCAGCCCGACGGGAAGCGCTGCGACGAAGCCCTTCGCGACCCGTGCCCAGCGTTCGCCGGTGCGGGCGTCGAGCCAGGCCTCGCCGGCAGGGGTGGGGTGCCATGCGCGGTCGAGATCGCCCAGCAGGTCGGCGGACGCCGCGAGGGCGATGAGGTCGTCGAGCTCGTCGGCGTCCGCCACCGCGCCCGCCTCGACCAGCCGGCGACGGTCGGCCGAGGCGACGGTGCCGGTGCCGGTGCGCCCGATGGGCGTGGACAGGGTCCACAGCAGCAGGTCGCCGAGCGCGCCGACCGCGGTGAACGCGCGCTCGGCGGCGG
>JASGDW010000100.1:0-2763 GCA_047606965.1 Microbacterium sp. | reverse complement strand
GACTTGAACCCGCGACCTCCGCCGTGACAGGGCGGCACGCTAACCAACTGCGCTACAGGGCCATGCTTGTTGAATTGTGTCGGAATCGGTGACCCCAACGGGATTCGAACCCGTGCTACCGCCGTGAAAGGGCGGCGTCCTAGGCCGCTAAACGATGGGGCCGAGCGAACCCGGGGGCTCACGCTTACCGACGATCAAGCATACGTGAGAGCCCATCGAATCGCGAATCGCGCCTCGGCCCGCGCGCCGCAACGGGGGCGCCGCAAGCGGGGGCGATGATGTCGGCGGTGCCGCATGTCCCGCGATCTGGGAAAACCCGTTGCAAATGTGACTGATGTTGTTACTGTGGTTCAAGTTACGAGACCGAGGGGTACTTCCGTGACGCATTCCGAGATCGACGACGTGTATGAGGCGCACGCGTGCGACTGCGCCCCGACCGCGCGTGAGCGCCGCACGCTGTGGCAGCCCGTCAACCGCCGGACCGCTCTGGGCCTCGGCGCTCTGGGCGTCGTCGCCGTGGCCGGGCTCGGCACGGCATCCCTCTCCCCGGCGTATGCGACCGACGGCTATCCCTCCTGGGATGACGTGCAGGCCGCGAAGGCCGACGAGTCGGCGAAGGCCTCCGAGATCGCCACGATCCAGCAGCTGATCTCCGACCTGCAGACCGACGTCGCCAACAAGCAGGCGCTCGCCGAGCAGAAGGCGGCCGACTTCTACACCGCCCAGCAGGCGTTCTACGACGCCTCACGCACCGCGGACGACCTGCAGGCGCAGGCCGACGCCCAGTCGGTGGCAGCCATCGACGCCGCCAACGCGGCGGGCCGCGTCGCCGCCCAGCTGTATCGCAGCGGTGGCGACGACACCACGATGCAGCTCTTCCTCGCCGGCTCCGCCGCGACCGCCGACGATCTGCTGGCGCGCCTGGGCACGATGGACAAGCTCCTCGAGCGCAACCAGGCCGTCTACGCCGCCGCTGTCAACGCCCG
Source organism: Microbacterium sp. (assembly GCA_047606965.1). Lineage (GTDB taxonomy): Bacteria > Actinomycetota > Actinomycetes > Actinomycetales > Microbacteriaceae > Microbacterium. The sequence continues at coordinate 1,777 of JASGDW010000100.1, read as the reverse complement.
CAACGCCGCGCAGAGCCTCAGCGACCAGGCCCAGGTCGCCCGCGACGCCCGCGACCAGCTGCAGCAGGCCGCCGATCAGGCGATGCAGGACGCACAGGATGCCGCGGCCGCGGCGCAGACCGCGCTGGATGCGCAGAACGCCAACCTCGACACGCTGCAGGCGCAGCTCGCCGCGCTGCAGGACACGACCGCGAAGACGGTCGCCGAGTACGAGGAGGGCGTCGAGGTCGCCAAGCAGCAGGCCGCGGCGGCCGCCGCCGCAGCGGCAGCAGCCGCAGCCGCGACCGCAGCGCAGGCCAACAGCAGCAGCGGCTCAAGCAGCAGCGAGGCCTCCAGCAGCGGATGGGTGCGTCCTGCCGCCGGGGTCGAGAGCTCCGGCTACGGCGCCCGCACCTCGGTGTGCATGGCCAGCGGCTGCTCCAGCAGTTTCCACTACGGCGTCGACCTGGCGCCCGGGTGCTATGCGAACATCTACGCCGCCTACTCGGGGACGGTCAAGTACTCCGGCATGACCAGCGGCTACGGCAACTACATCAGCATCGACCACGGCGGGACCGTCGGCACCGGCTACGGTCACGCGGCCGAGCGCTACGTCAGCGCCGGCGACTACGTCACCGCCGGCCAGGTGATCGCCGCAGTCGGCAACACCGGCATCTCCACCGGCTGCCACCTGCACTTCGAGGTCTACGACAACTGGTCGCCGATCAACCCGACGCCGTTCATGGCCGAGCGCGGCATCTCGGTGTGAGACCCGGGACGCCGATCCGATAGCAGTCCGGGGACGCGGAACCGGCGGCATCCGCACCGTGCAGACGCCGCCGACCCGTGGCGGACGTGCCCTCGGAGGATCAGCCCTCGTGCGCCTTGAGCCGCTCGAACGCCTCGGCGACGAGCCTCTCCGCCGTGGCGGCGTCGGCCCAGGCGTCGACCTTGACCCACTTGCCGGGCTCGAGGTCCTTGTAGTGCTCGAAGAAGTGGGTGATCTCCTTCTTCGTGTGCTCCGGGATGTCGTCGACGTCCTGGATGTGCGCCCAGCGAGGGTCCTTGCCGAGGACGGCCACGACCTTGTCGTCGCCGCCGGCCTCGTCGCTCATCTTCAGCACGCCGACCGGGCGCACCGAGGCGGTGACGCCCGGGTAGAGGTCGTAGTCGAGCAGCAGCAGCACGTCGAGCGGGTCGCCGTCCTCGCCGAGCGTGTTCTCGAAGAAGCCGTAGTTGGCCGGGTAGCCGAAGACGGTGTACAGGATGCGGTCCAGCCCGACGCGCCCCGTCTCGTGGTCGACCTCGTACTTCACACGGCTGCCGCGGGGGATCTCGATGACGGCGTCGTACGCGCCCATACCTGTGCTCCTTGCTCGTTCGGTGAATGCCGCCGACCAGCCTAGCCGTGTCATAACTCCGCCTCGATCGTCGGGAAACGGCGAGAAACCGGGTCTCTCACGGTGGGGAGGACCGTCGAGGAGGAGTTATGACACGGCTACGGTGGGGCGCATGAGTCCGTCGCTCGACCCTGCCGTCGCCGAGGTCCGCCGCGGCGTCCGCGAGGCGCTCGGCCCGATCGGCGAGGGGACGGTCGTGGTCGCGCTGTCGGGCGGCGCGGACTCGCTGGCGCTGGCGGCGGCGGTCGCGTTCGAGGCGCCGAAGCTCGGGGTGCGAGCGGTGACCGTCACGGTCGACCACGGCTTGCAGCCCAGCTCCGGCGACGTCGCTGCGCGGGCCGCCGCCACGGCCCGCGGGCTCGGGCTCGAGGCGCGGGTCGTGCGTGTCGAGGTCGGCT
>JASGDW010000099.1:0-3072 GCA_047606965.1 Microbacterium sp. | reverse complement strand
GTCGGTGAAGTACCCGTCCGCGCCGTAGGTCGTGAACGTCACCGCGTCATCGCCCTGGTTCGTGATGATCATGTACTGGGTCGTGACCGCGCCCGGGTCCATCTCCAGCTCGATCCAGCTGCGCCCGTCCGCCTGGGTGCCGTCGCTGGGGCTGACCGACCAGGTCACCGTCCCGCTGGTGTCGTCGGCCTGAGCGGCGCCGGCGGACAGCGATACCGCCGCGGCGAGGGCCACGACGGCAGCGAGGCGGGCGAGGAAGGTCTTCTTCATGTCTTCTCCATCGAAGCGCGAGACGGTGCGCCGGGGGCAAATAGTACGCCGGGGGCGGTGGCGCGTGCCACCGCCCCCGGCGTACTCGGATCACTCGAACAGCGATAGGGTTATCACCGAGGTATAGGTGTCGCCGGTGGTGGTGTCCGGCACCTTCAGATCCAGGTCCGCGGTGGCCTCGTAGACGCCCGCCGCGTCGCTCTCCACGCCGTCGGCCGAGGTGTAGGCCAGGTACAGCAGCTCCTGGTCCGACAGACCGGTTCCGCCGTCGGCGGCGCCGTCGACGTCACCGCCGACCGAGACCACGCCGTCACTCTCGTCGTCGACAAGGGCCGGCGACCAGCCCAGGTAGCTCGACGAGAACGTGTTCGAGCTGTCGGTGCCGGTGAAGTCCGTCGCCGAGCCGAGCACATACCAGTAGGCGTCGGAGTCGATGTCGTCGGCCGCGCGCGTGTCGGTCACGGTCACGGTCGGCAGCGTGCCCGTGAACTCCAGGTAGCCGTCGGTGTCGCTGTCGACCTGCGACAGGTCGGTCGAGTCGGCCGCGACGCTCAGCGACAGCGTGCCCGACGTGGTGCTCGTGGGGACGGTGACGGTGACGTCAACGTCACCGCTGTCCTGTTCGTCGGCCGCGAACGCGGTGGCCGAGCCGGCCGAGGCGAGCACGAGCGCACCGAAGGCGACCGCGCCGCTGCGGAGGATGGTTGAACGCTTCATGATGTGTTTCTCCAAAGAGGTGGTTGGGATGAGGTAAGGAGGAGGGGTGCCGGGAGGCGGCTCACGCCGCCCCCCGGCTTCGGGTTCAGTAGTCGGTCGTGGTGGTGGTGGACACCGCGGTGCCGTCGACCGTGCCGGTCGCCGTCACCGTCACGGTGCCGGTCGGGGTCGCCGACGACTTCGTGTTCTGCGACACGCTCACGGACTTGCCCGCGGCGACGTTCGTGAACGTCTTGTCGCCGTAGGCGGTGGAGACCGTGATGTTCGCCGTCACGTCGGAGTCGTTCGTGACCTTCGTCGTCACGTACTTGTACGAGCCGATCGACAGGATCGACACCGCGGTCGTGGTGTCGATCGTCGGCGCCGCCGACACCAGGATGGTGCCGGTGTAGGTGGTGCCGGCGACCGGGGTGACGACCGTGCCGTCGACCGTGACGACGCCGTTGAGCGTCGAGGTCGAGTCGACGGTCAGGCTCGTCAGGTAGGAGTCGCCGGTGACGTTCCAGGTGGAGCCGTCGGTCAGGGAGACGATCGCACCGCCGTTGATCGGCTCGGACACCGTGTTGGTGACGTCGCCGATGTAGGTGTAGGTGTCCTCGCTGACCGTGCCCTCGTGCGTCGCGGTCGTGGTCGAGACGCGGCCGTTGACCGTGCTGCCGTCGAGTGTGACGACCAGGTTCTTCGACACCGTGGCGCCGTTGAAGAAGTCGCCCGTGACCTCGGTGTCGGTCAGGTTGACGTCCGTCCGCGCCGTCAGCGAGGCATCGGCGAGGTCATCCGTCGTCGCGGTCTGCGAGACGCTGGTCGGGTCGGTGTAGGTGCCGCCGGGGCCCGGGTCGTCCTGGTCCATGACCTGCACGATCACGCCGTTGTCGGCGCTCAGCGAGGGCGACTCGTCGTCGTCGCCGGTCACGTTGTAGGTCGTGGTGCCGGTCTGCGACTTGTCCTCGAACAGCGCGTTGGCGGTGTTCACCGTCGTGTCGCCGTCGACGGTGACCGTGTTGTCGCCGGCCCAGGTCATGAAGCCGTACTTCGCCGAGGTCAGGGTCGAGGACTGCTCGGTGATCGAGGACAGGTCGTCGTCGGTGAGGCCGATGCCGTAGGAGGTGTTCAACGCGGCGACGCTGTCGGCGTCGCTGTCGCCGACGTGGAGCACGTTGTCGCCGTTGGCGGAGATGGAGATGTAGCTGGCGACGTCGAAGTCGGTGCCCAGGTACTCTCCGGTGGCCGAGCCGATCAGATAGGTGCCGTAGCCGGAGTCGGTCGTCGAGATGTCGCTGTTGATCGCCGTGAGCTTCACGTCGGAGCCGGAGTCTGTCGACAGCGCGCCCCAGTCCTCGGCGGTGACGCTCGTGTTGATGTACGTCGCCTTGCTGCTTTCGCCCAGCAGCAGGGTCGCGCGGTTGGTGCCTTCCAGGCCCAGCATCCAGGGCGCGGCGATCATCGTGTCGGGGCTGACGTTGGCGACGTAGTCGCTGGGCAGCGTGCCGCCCGAGACGTTGATGTCCGAGTTCTTCACGACGACGTTGGCGCCGCCCTCGGAGATGATCGCCGTGCGCACGACGCCCGAGTTGTTCAGGGTGAGGTTGTCGATCGTCAGGTTGGCGCTGTCGTCGGCGGTGATCGCGGAGCCGTCGGCCACGAAGTCGTCGCGGCCGTTGCCGACCAGCGAGATGTCCGAGTCGGTCAGCGAGTAGTCCGTGCCCGTGACCCAGATGCCGTTGAAGGTCGACCCGGTCGACTGCAGGTCCAGGCCGTCGGAGCTGGAGTCGCCCGGGGTGGAGCCGAGCGTCCAGGTCGCCGGCACCGAGTAGGCGGTGTTGATGCCGCTCGAGTCGACGTACAGGGACTGGCGGATCGGGAAGGTCAGGGACGAGCCCGTCACCGCGTGCAGCGTGGTGACGGTCAGCACGACGCCGTCATCGCCGGTGCTCACGTAGTCGCCCGCCTGCAGCGTGCCGTCGACGTCGTCGATCGAGTCATAGGCCTGGCCGGTCTCGACGCCGTCGACGGTGAGGGTCACGGAGTAGCCGCTCGCGGCGACGAGCGAGGCGCCGTCCTCGATGACGACCTCGTCGTAGGCCG
>JASGDW010000098.1:0-4943 GCA_047606965.1 Microbacterium sp. | reverse complement strand
CCGGCACCGGCGCAGGCGCGGCCGCCGGCTCCGTTCCGGCTCGGCGCGATCCCGGGGGCGACGCCCGGCACCTGGATCGACCGCTGGGCCGAGCGGATGCCGGACGACCCGCTCGAGCTCGTGCCGCTGGAGGTCGCGGGTCAGCGCGCAGCGCTCACGACCGGTGCCGTGGACGCCGCGATCGTGCGCCTGCCCCTCGACCGGAGCGGGCTGCACGTGATCGTCCTCTACGACGAGACGCCCGTCGTCGTGTTCCCCGCCGGATCGCACCTGGCCGCGGCGGACGAGCTCACCGCCGGCGACCTCGCCGGCGAGGTGCTGATCGTCCCCGCCGACGACGTGCTGGGCCCCGAGGTGCCGGGGACGCTCGCACCGGTCTTCGACCCGCCGTCCACCACCGCCGACGCGATCGCGACGGTCGCGGCCGGCGTCGGCGTCCTGACCGTTCCGATGTCGCTCGCCCGGCTGCACCGCCGTCGCGACCTGGAGCACCGGGTGCTCGCGGACGGCCCCGTCTCGACCGTCGCCCTGGCATGGGTCGCCGATCGCACGACGCCGCTCGTCGACGCCTTCGTGGGCATCGTGCGCGGCCGCACCGCGAACTCGTCGCGCTCCTAGACTTCTCGGTATGGAATCGCGGCCGCTGCTGTACCTCTGCGTGCGGCCGCAGGCGGATGCGGCGGACGGCGAGTATGCGTCGTTCCAGGCCGCGACCGGGCTCGACGAGGCGCGGCTGTGTCGGCACGATCTCGTGGGCGAGCCGCTGCCCGCCGATGCGATCGAGCGCTACGCCGGGTTCGTGGTCGGCGGGAGCCCCTTCAACGCGACCGATCCGGAGCGCTCCGAGACGCAGCGGCGGCTCGAGGCGGACCTCGAGACGATCGCGGCGGCGGCCGCGGCATCCGACACCGCCGCCCTGTTCACCTGCTACGGCATCGGCGTCGTCACCCGGATGCTGGGCGGCAGCGTCACCCGCGACGTCCCCGAGGACACCGGACCTGCCACGATCGAGCTCACCGGCGCCGGCCGCGCCGACCCGGTGACCGGCATGCTGCCTGAGCGGTTCGACGCGTTCACGGCGCACAAGGAGGGCGCGGCTCTCGTGCCGCCGACCGCGGAGCTGCTGGCGACGAACCCGGCGTGCCCGGTGCAGGCCTACCGGGTCGGCGACCGGCTGTACGCGACCCAGTTCCACCCGGAGCCGACCGGCCGCGACTTCACCGAGCGCATGGCCGTCTACCGCACCGCGGGCTACTTCGATCCGGCCGAGTACGACGCCATCGCCGCGCGTGTGCTCGCCTCGTCGGTCACCAAGCCCGCACGGCTGCTGCGCGCCTTCGCCGAGCGGTTCGGGCCGGCCTGAGGCAGGCGCGGGTCGGCGACGGCGCGGGCCGGGGCCGTGTGTCACAACTCCGCCTGAGAGGCGCGAGCCGACGCCGCGGCCCCGGAACGGCGCGGGTTCGCAGCGCGCCGGCGGCCGCGGAGGCGGAGTTATGACACAGACCGAGGCGCGACACCGGCGGGGTCATGACACGGCGGGCCCGAGCACCGCGGCCGAGTCCGGCGGCAGCCGCAGCACACCGGCGGGCACGCCGCTGCGGAACCGCGGACCGGTGCCCGCCGTCGCCAGCAGCACGGTCTCGCCGGGCAGCTGCGGAACGTCCCACGGCTGGGGCGACAGGTTCGCGAGCACGCGGACCGTCCCGCGGCGCAGCGCGAACCGGCGCCCGGACGGCTCGGCGTCCGGGGTCTCGTCCACCGCCGCGAGCGCGGCGGCGGAGGGGTCGGTCAGCTCGGGACGCGTGCGGCGCAGCTGCGCGAGCGCCCTGTAGAGCGTCAGCAGCCGCAGGTGCGCGCCCTGGGCGGCCTCGTCCCACCGCAGCTTCGACCGCTCGAAGGTCGCCGGGTCCTGCGGGTCGGGCACGAGCGACTCGTCCCAGCCCATGCGCGCGAACTCCTCGGTGCGCCCTTTCCGCACCGCCTCGCCGAGCCACTCCTCCGGGTGCGAGGTGAAGAACTGCCACGGCGTCGTCGCACCCCACTCCTCCCCCATGAACAGCATCGGCGTGCCGGGCGCCGTCAGGGTGAGCACCGCCGCGACGGCGAGACGCTCGGGGCTGAGCAAGGCGGAGAGCCGGTCGCCGGCGGCGCGGTTGCCGATCTGGTCGTGGTCCTGCGCGAAGGTCACCAGCCGCCAGGCCGGCACCTCGTCCGGGATCGGGACGCCGTGGTCCCGCCCGCGGAACGAGGAGTACGTGCCGTCGTGGAAGAAGCCCCGCGTCCACACCTTCGGCAGCGCCTGCGGGTCGGCGAAGTCCTCGTAGTAGCCCGCGGTCTCGCCGGTCAGCGCGACGTGCACGGCGTGGTGCCAGTCGTCGCTCCACTGCGCCGTCAGCCCGTATCCTCCCGCTTCGCGCGGCAGGATCAGCCTCGGGTCGTTCAGGTCGGACTCGGCGATGAGGGTCAGCGGGCGGCCGAGATGGGCGGAGAGCGCGTCGGATGCCGTCGCCAGCTCCCGCAGGATGTGCACCGGCCGTTCGTCGCGCAGGGCGTGCACGGCGTCCAGTCGCAGGCCGTCGACCCGGTAGTCGCGCAGCCACATCAGCGCGTTCTCGACGATGTAGGAGCGCACCGCGGGCTCGTCGAGGTTGACGGAGTCGCCCCAGGTGTTGCGCGAGCCGGTGCGCAGATAGGGGCCGAACTCGGGCAGGTGGTTGCCGCTGGGCCCCAGATGGTTGTAGACGACGTCCTGGATGACGGCGAGGCCGTGCGCGTGCGCGGCGTCGACGAAGCGGGCGTAGGCGGCCGGGCCCCCGTAGGCCTCGTGCACGGTGTACCAGAGCACGCCGTCGTAGCCCCAGTTCCAGATGCCGTTGACGCCGTTCACCGGCAGCAGCTCGATGTGGCTCACGCCGAGCGCGACGAGGTGGTCGAGTCTGTCGGCCGCGGCGTCCAGGGTGCCCTCGGGCGTGAAGGTGCCGATGTGGAGCTCGTAGACGAGGCCGCCGGCGAGCTGGCGGCCTCGCCATCCGCCGTCGGTGCGGTCGGCGTCGAGGGCAGACTGGTCGACCCAGGCGGATGCCGCGTGCACGCCGTCCGGCTGCCGACGCGAGCGGGGGTCGGGCCGCAGCTCGCCGTCGTCGACGACGAAGCCGTAGCGCTCGCCGTCGGCGAGGGCGGCGTCCGTCCACCACCAGCCGTCGGCGCCACGCGCGAGCTCGACGTCGACGGCGCCACCCGGCCGCCGCATCCGCACCCGCTGCGCCTGCGGCGCCCACACCTCGATCATCGGCTGCTCCTTCGGTTCGTGGGGCGGTGAGGTTTCTCCCCGCGGGCATGTCCCACTTCGGCGCGGTATGACGGTCGCTTTCCGGGCCGAAGTGGGACATGAACCGCGCCAAAGTGGGACATAGGGGCTCAGGGTGGGGCGACTCAGCGGACCGTGGGGGCGGGCGCGAGCAGCGCGACCGGGTAGCGGGCCAGCAGGGCGGCCAGCGGTGCGCTGCCGGCGGCGAACACGGCACCGGTCAGCTCGTCGCGCCAGCGCCCGGCGGGCAGCGGCACGGCGGTGTCACGCCAGCCGCCGGCGCGTTCCAGCCCGACCGGCAGCCGGGTCGCGACGGCGATCGCGCTGCCTCGGTCGAATGCGATCGCGTGGTCGGATGCCGTGCCCACCGCGTGCAGCGGACGGTACCCGGCGAACAGCTCCGGCCGGTCGCGCCGCAGCCGCAGCGCGCGCGAGACGAGCAGCAGCTTCGCCGCGCCGGTGGCATCGATCGGGGGCAGCCATCCCGCGTCGAGCCGCGCCAGCATCCGGGCCCGTTCGGCGAAGTCCACCGGGCGTCGGTTGTCGGGGTCGACGAGCGAGGTCTCCCACAGCTCGGACCCCTGGTACACGTCGGGCACGCCGGGACCGGCCAGCGCCAGCAGCTTCGCCGACAGCGAGTTCGACCAGCCGTGGCCCGCGATCCGCGCGACGAAGGCGTCGACGGCGGGCCTCGCGTCGCCGAACGCGGCGTCGACGAGCCCGTGCACGCGCGCCTCGAACGCGGCGTCCGGTTCGAGCCACGTCGTGCGCTCCCCCGCCTCGCGCGCCGCCTTCTCGGCGTAGGCGTGAAGGCGTTCCGGCGACGCCGGCCACGCGCCGACGATCGCCTGCCACAGCAGCGCGTCGAACGGCCCGTGCCCGGTGGAGCCGTGCACGCGCAGGGCGGCGAGCTGCCGCGACCATTCGCGCGGCAGCTCGGCGAGCACGGACAGCCGGGCGCGCACGTCCTCGCCGCGCTTGGTGTCGTGCGTGGACAGCGCGGTCAGCGCCAGCGGCCACTCCTCCTGGCGCCGGGCGAACGCGGCGTGCAGGCCCGCGACCGGCAGCGCGAAGACCGAGGGGTCGCCGCCGACCTCGGTGAGCGTGCCCAGCCGCGTGACCCGGTAGAACGCGGTGTCCTCGACGCCCTTGGCCATGACCGGGCCGGTCGTCTGCTGGAACCGGCGGGCGAGCTCCTGCGAGGGGTCGGACAGCGCCGGCACGAGCGCATCGATCGCCGCGGCGAGGTCGGGGCGGCGGCGGGATGCCGCGGTCGCCGCGTCCCGCAGCCACGACGCCCCCGCGGGCAGATACGAGCGGTACGTCGGGAAGCAGGCGAGGAGCTCGGCGAGCGCGTCGTGCGCCGTGACGGGGTCGAGACCGAGGGACGGGGGCAGCACGCGCACGAGCCGGCGCACCTCCGCCGTCTGGATCGTGTCGGCGATCGTCCGCTTCGTGCCGTGGATCAGCTCGTCCCAGCCCGGGCGCGGCGGCAGGGCGCTGTCGCGACGCAGCGCGGCGTCCAGCTCGTCGAGCGGGGCCTCGCCGGCCGGGTCGACGAGGACCCGGTCGATCTCGGCCATCGCGTCGTACCCGGTCGTGCCGGCCACAGCCCACTCCGGCCGCAGCCGCTCGG
>JASGDW010000097.1:0-4206 GCA_047606965.1 Microbacterium sp. | reverse complement strand
CTGCGCGGCGTCCGGGCGCGCGCTACCGGCCGGGTGCCGCCGCTGCGCCACGGCGAGAGCACGGTCGTCGCGGCCCCGGTCGCGGGCCCCGAACAGCGGGATGACGGGAGCCAGCCCGGCAGGCGGGCCGGGCTGCTCCTCGTCGTCCTCGATGAAGCGGACCATGCTCAGGCCGGCCGGCGAGCCGCCAGCTCGTCGGCGACCGACGCCTCCGCCGCGCGCGGCGCCCCGATGCCGAGCTTCGCCTTGATCTTCGCCTCGATCTCGGCGGCGACGTCCGCGTTCTTGATCAGGAACGTGCGGGCGTTCTCCTTGCCCTGGCCGAGCTGCTCACCGTCGTACGTGTACCAGGCGCCCGACTTCTTGACGATGCCGTGCTCCACGCCGAAATCGATGAGACTGCCCTCACGGGAGATGCCGGTGCCGTACAGGATGTCGAACTCGGCCTGCTTGAACGGCGGGGCCATCTTGTTCTTGACGACCTTCACCCGGGTGCGGTTGCCGACCGCGTCCGTGCCGTCCTTCAGCGTCTCGATGCGACGGATATCGAGACGCACCGAGGCGTAGAACTTCAGCGCTTTGCCGCCGGCGGTGGTCTCGGGGGAGCCGAAGAACACGCCGATCTTCTCGCGCAGCTGGTTGATGAAGATCATCGTCGTGTTGGTCTGGTTCAGCCCGCCGGTGAGCTTGCGCAGCGCCTGCGACATGAGCCGGGCCTGCAGGCCCACGTGCGAATCGCCCATCTCGCCCTCGATCTCGGCTTTGGGCACGAGGGCCGCGACCGAGTCGATGACGGCCAGGTCGATGGCGCCGGAGCGCACGAGCATGTCGGCGATCTCGAGCGCCTGCTCACCGGTGTCGGGCTGGGAGACCAGGAGGGAGTCGATGTCGACCCCGAGCTTCTTCGCGTAGTCGGGGTCGAGCGCGTGCTCGGCGTCGATGAAGGCGGCGATGCCGCCCGCGCGCTGCACGTTCGCGATCGCGTGCAGGGTGAGCGTGGTCTTTCCCGAAGACTCTGGACCGTAGATCTCGATGATGCGGCCGCGCGGCAGCCCCCCCACCCCGAGAGCGACGTCGAGCGCGATCGAGCCGGTGGGGATGACTTCGACGGGGGCTCGTTCGTCGCTGCCCAGCCGCATGACCGAGCCCTTTCCGAACTGCTTGTCGATCTGGGCGAGTGCCGATTCCAGGGCCTTCTCGCGGTCGGCGGGTGATGGCATGTCGTGCTCCTTGTGCTGGTCCTTCGACGGCTCGCGCCGCGCCCGGGTGTCGGTCGCCTGTAGGCTGCCGCGCCCCGGTCGGGGACTGCGGCAAGGCGGAGGTGGCTTCCTCTCCCCCGGACGCTACGCGGGGGCTCCGACATCAGCCGGCGCCCCACCGCGACCGGTGGACAGGAGTGTCTGCGACACCACCTGGGGAGGAGACTACGCTCGGATCGAACGTATCTTCGACGACACGCCGGGTCAGCGGGAGCGCGGTTCGAGCCGGCCTACCCCGTGGCGACGGGACGCCGGCACGTCCATCTCGGCGCACAGCGCCAGCCACACCTCGCGCGGCGCATCGCCGTCGGCGAGGGCGCGCGCCGCCGTGCGCCCACCGCATCCGGACAGGCTCACGTCGGCGAGCACGAAAGCCGCGCCGCCGCCGAACTCGTCGGCGACGGCGCGGTCGAATTCGCTTCTGCGCACGCTCAGCGCAGCGAGAGCTCGGGCTCGATCTCCGCGATCAGCTCGTCGGGGACGACGTCGGGGAAGGTCTGCAGCCCCTCGATCACGCAGAGCCGGTCGGCCACTTCGCGCATGATGGTCGCGATCGGGACGTCGAGGGCTTCGGCCACGGCCGCGAGGATCTCGCTGGACGCCTCCTTCTGACCGCGCTCGACCTCGCTGAGATACCCCAGCGCGACGCTTGCTCGGCTGGCGACCTGACGGAGGGTGCGACCCTTCTGCTGTCGGAAGTCCCGAAGGACGTCCCCGATCTCGTGACGTACCAGGATCATGTCGGTTCCCCTCCTCTTCTCGCCCAGCCGCGGTCCCGGGTGGACCACGGCACAGCACCGGATGCAGCCAATCTAACCCCGTGCACTGTGGACGGGGTGAGAATCACCGAATGTAACCGGTGCGAAACACCCGCTATTCCGTCACAGCGCGTCGAGCACGAGACGCAGCGCCCGACGGACGCTCTGCTCCCGGATCCGCTCGCGCGTGCCCGACAGCACGAGCGTCTCGACCCGCGTGCCGAGCGGCGTCGAGACCCCGATGTGCACGGTGCCGACCGGCTGCCCGTCGGGCGAGGCGGGGCCGGCGATGCCGGTGGTGGACACGCCGACGTGCGCGGGCACGCCCTCGACCGCGGCGGCCTCGCGCACCCCGTCGGCCATCTGCCGGGCGACCCTGGGCTGGACGGCGCCGTGCTCGGCGAGGAAGCCGGCGTCCACCCCCAGCAGGGAATGCTTGAGCGCCGAGTCGTAGGCGACGATGCCGCCGCGCACGCAGGCCGACGCTCCCGGCACGTCCACGAGCGAGGCCACGAGCAGCCCTCCGGTCAGCGACTCGGCCACCGCGACGGTCCAGCCCAGCTCGCGCAGCCGGTCGACCACCCGCTCGGCCTCCGTGCGCCGGCCGCGGCGCACGATCGTGGTCGCCGCCTCCAGCGGCTCCTCGTCGAAGCCGTTCATCGCCGGGCGCTCCGTCTCGCGCCGCGCACCTCGCCGACGACGTAGTCGATGCCGCTGGCGATCGTGAGGATCACGGCGAGCCACATCGTGGCCGTGTCGACCCAGACGACCCACTGGCCCACCAGCGACGGCAACGGGGCGAGGGCGAGGGAGAGCGCGACCCCCTGCATGACGGTCTTCAGCTTGCCCATCCACGCCGCCGCCAGCACGTGGTCGCTCACGACGATAAGCCGGTACACCGTGATGCCGACCTCGCGCACCAGCACGACGATCGTCACCCACCACGGCAGCTCGCCGAGGATCGACAGACCCACGAACGCGCAACCGGTCAGCGCCTTGTCGGCGATCGGGTCGAGCAGCTTGCCGAGATCGCTGACCAGGCCGTTCCTGCGGGCCAGGTGACCGTCGATGCCGTCGGTCGCGATCGCGACCACGAACAGCGCGGCAGCGACCCAGCGGGTCGCGCCGTCGGCGCCCGCATCGGCCAGCAGCAGCCACAGGAAGACCGGTGCGCACAGGATGCGCGCGATCGTGATCGCGTTGGGCAGTTGCCTCGGTATCGCCACAGCGCGAGCCTATCGACCGGTCAGCTGCCAGGCGTCCTCGTCGCCGTCGACCTCGTCGACCGGCAGCCCGGCGAACTGCGCGTCGACGGGGTCCGCGCCGACCGCGGGGACGTCGTCGCCGCGCAGGCGCGCGAGCACCGCCGGCAGCTGGTCGGGGGTCACGAGCACGTCGCGCGCCTTCGAGCCCTCCGACGGCCCGACGATCTCGCGGGACTCGAGCAGGTCCATGAGCCGGCCCGCCTTCGCGAAGCCGACGCGGAGCTTGCGCTGCAGCATCGAGGTCGATCCGAACTGCGTGGAGATGATCTGCTCGGCCGCGGCCAGCAGCAGCTCGAGATCGTCGCCGATGTCGGCGTCGATCTCCTTGCGCGAGGCTTCGGCCTGCACGTCGGCGCGGTACTCCGGCCGGGCCTGTCCGGTGACGTGCTTGACGACCTTCTCGATCTCGGGCTCGCTGACCCACGCGCCCTGCACGCGGACGGCCTTGGAGGCGCCCATCGGCAGGAAGAGGCCGTCGCCCTGGCCGATGAGCCGGTCGGCGCCGGGCTGGTCGAGGATGACGCGCGAGTCGGTCACGCTCGTGACGGCGAACGCGAGCCGGGAGGGGACGTTCGCCTTGATGAGGCCGGTCACGACGTCGACCGACGGACGCTGGGTGGCCAGCACGAGATGGATGCCGCTGGCCCGCGCGAGCTGGGTGATGCGCACGATCGAGTCCTCGACGTCACGCGGGGCCACCATCATCAGGTCGGCGAGCTCGTCGACGACGACGAGCAGGTACGGATACGGCTTGAGCACCCGCTCGCTGCCCGGGGGCAGCTGGATCTGCCCGGCCACGACGGCTTTGTTGAAGTCGTCGATGTGGCGGAAGCCGAACGACGCCAGGTCGTCGTAGCGCATGTCCATCTCCTTCACGACCCACTGCAGCGCCTCGGCCGCCTTCTTCGGGTTCGTGATGATGGG
>JASGDW010000096.1:0-21777 GCA_047606965.1 Microbacterium sp. | reverse complement strand
TGCGTGCCGAGGCCGAGCTCGCCGACGCCCAGCTCGCGGCGGCGAAGGCGAAGGCCGCGCTGGCCGCCGCCGAGGCGGCCGCCGCAGGCGCGCCGGATGCCGAGACCTCGGCCGCCGTCGACGCGACGCTCCCGGCGCCCGCCCGGCCCTCGGACGCCGTCCTCGACGCGGCGCAGGTCGAGACCATCCGCGCCGGCTACGCGTTCGACGAGGCATCGCTCGAGCTCGGCGCGCTGCTGAACCCGGATCCCGTGCCCGAGGCGCAGATCCGCATCCCGCTCGCGATGCTCAACCGTCACGGTCTGGTCGCCGGCGCGACCGGCACCGGCAAGACCCGCACCCTTCAAGGACTGGCCGAGCAGATCGCCGCGAACGGCGTGCCCGTCTTCTCCGCCGACGTCAAGGGCGACCTGTCGGGGCTCGCCACACCGGGCGTCGCCGACGACAAGCTGCTGGCCCGCGCCGGCGCGATCGGGCAGGACTGGCATCCGACGGCGTCCGTCGTCGAATACCTCGCCCTCGGCGGCGTCGGCAAGGGCGTGCCGGTGCGGGCGACGGTGTCGGGGTTCGGAGCGCTGCTGCTGAGCAAGGTGCTGGGGCTGAACGCGACGCAGGAGTCGAGCCTCGGCCTGGTCTTCCACTACGCCGATGCGAACGGTCTCGCCCTCGTCGACCTCGCCGATCTGCGCGCCGTGCTCACCTACCTCACGAGCGACGTCGGCAAGGCCGAGCTGAGCCACCTCGGCGGCCTCTCCACGGCGACGGTCGGCGTCATCCTGCGGAAGCTGATCACCTTCGCCGACGACGGCGCCGACGTGTTCTTCGGCGAGCCGGAGTTCGACGTGAAGGACCTCCTGCGCACCGCACCCGACGGCCGCGGCGTCATCTCGCTGCTGGAGGTGCCGGGCGTCGCCGACAAGCCGGCCCTGTTCTCGACGTTCCTCATGTACCTGCTCGCCGAGCTGTTCGAGATCCTCCCCGAGGTGGGGGACGCCGAGAAGCCGAAGCTCGTGTTCTTCTTCGATGAGGCGCATCTGCTGTTCGCCGACGCGTCGAAGGACTTCCTCACCGCGATCACTCAGACTGTGCGGCTGATCCGCTCCAAGGGCGTCGGGGTCTTCTTCGTCACGCAGAGCCCCAAGGACGTGCCCTCGGACGTGCTCGCCCAGCTCGGCTCGCGGGTGCAGCACGCGCTGCGCGCGTTCACGCCCGACGACGCCAAGGCCCTGCGCGCCACGGTGAGCACCTACCCGAAGAGCGGCTACGACCTCGAGCGCACGCTGCAGGAGCTCGGCACGGGCGAGGCGATCGTCACGGTCATGAACGAGAGGGGCGCCCCCACCCCGGTCGCCCGGACGCGCCTGCGCGCACCGCAGGGGCTCATGTCCCCCACCCCGGACCCCGACATCGAGCGCGCCGTGCGCGCCTCACCGCTGTTGGCGACGTACGGCACCGCGATCGACCCCGAGTCGGCGCGCGAGATCCTCACCGCGAAGATGAACGCCGCGGACGCCGCCGCGCAGGAACGCGCCGCCGCGAAGGCGGCGGAGGCGCAGGACGCGGCCGCCCGGTCTCGGGCCGCGGCGGAGCGCCGGGCCGCGCAGCGCTCCCGCACCTCGAGCCGCGCGCCGCAGTCCGGGATCGAGCAGATCCTCGGCTCGAAGACGACGCAGACGATCCTCACCGGGGTCATCCGCGGCCTGTTCGGCACCGGCCGACGCTGACCCCGCACGGATCACGGGCGCCGAGGAGGGGTCCCGCCATCGGCGGTGAGGGTCTGTGTTTCGCGCTTGTTTCGTCTCCGCTTGGATACTGATGAATCGGTTACGGCCCGTTCATATCGGGCGCGGATTGATGACACGCGGCGCCGCGATACTTCTTTTGTCACCAGTTGGAGACTGAAGAGATATCGCGGAGGAGGCGAGCGATGCCGTGTGGAGCGAGGGCGGACCTCATTCTGACGGGCGGGACGATCGTCACGCTGCAGAGCTGGCGACCCGGTGCCGTGTTCGTCGAGAGCGAGGCGCCCACCGCCATGGCGATCGCCGCGGGCAGGGTCCTCGCGACGGGAACCGACGACGAGATGGCGGCGTTCCACGGCGATCACACCGAGACGATCGACCTTGCCGGCCGGAGCGTCATTCCCGGCATCATCGACGGCCACCTCCACTTCACGTCGTTCTCGATGGCCTACAACGGGTACATCTCGGTGAGACCGGGAACGCTCGACGACTGGGCCGACCTCCCGAACTGCTTCGACGCGAGCGATGTCGGTGCCGACGGGTGGCTCCGCTTCCACGGCTGGAGCACGTTCGCCCTCGGGCGCATCGCGACGCGGCACGAGATCGACGAGGCGCTGCGGATGCACGGGCTCGAGGACACGCCCGCCGTCCTGTACGACTGGAGCGGGCACCAGCTCATCGCCAGCACGGAGGCGCTCTCGCGGGCCGGCATCGACGCCGCCACGATCGCGCCGACCGGCGGCGTGATCGGGCGCGAGGACGACGGCACGCCGAACGGTCATCTCGGCGACGGCGCGATGGCGCTCGTGAACGCGGCCGTGCCCCCGATCCCCCGGGAGGTCCTGCGGTCGGCCTATCTCGCGGGTCAGCACACGCTCCACGCGCTCGGAATCGTCGGCCTCACCGAGCCCGGCCTCGGGCCGGGCGCGCCCGCCCTGCTCGACGGCTCGTGCACGCCCGAGGCGCTCGCGACGATGGGCGACCTCGCGGCCGAGGGCGAGCTGACGCTCCGGATCACCGTCCTGGCGTTGCTGGCCGGCACCGGCGGCGCGAGCGTCGATCTCTTCCGCGCAGGACTGGCCGAGGGGTACCTCGACAGGTTCCGGGCGCGTGGCCTGCCGGAGGACGCCGTCCGCATCGGCGGCGCGAAGATCTTCAGCGACGGCATCCCGATGAACCACACCTCGTGGTTCCACGAGCCCTACGGCCAGGAGAACGACCGCGGGTCGCTCGTCGTCGAGGGGTCGACGGATCGAGAGCGCGTCGAAGAGCTCGGCGCGCTGGTCCGACTGCTCAACGAGAACGACATGCAGGCCGGCATCCACGCCATCGGCGACGCCGCTGCGGACGCCGCCGCACAGGCGATCGCGGACGCCGTCGACGACTCGGGCCAGCGAGACCTGCGCCACTACCTCATCCATGCGTCCGTGCTCAGCGAGCACACGATCGCCCTGATGGGGGAGCATCGGATCGGCTGGACCGCCAACCCGGTCATCACGAGGCTGGGACGCGGCGACGGCCTCGCCGCCGGCGACGCCGCGGGGCGCGAGCGCCTGCGGACGGTTCTCGACGCGGGAGGCCATCCCTGCCTCGTGACCGACTCCCCGATCGTGCCGCCGGACTGGCGCCCCAACGTCGTTCATGCCGTCACGCGATCGCAGTTCTACCTCGAAGGCTCCGATCGGGAGGCCGTCACCGGGCTGGACGCCCTCGCGCTCGTCACCACGATGGCGGCGTGGCAGCAGCACGCCGACGACCGGCGGGGCCGGCTCGTTCCCGGAGCGCTCGCCGACTTCGTCGTGCTCGGCGGGGCATGGCCGAGCGACGAGGCCATCGCCGGACTCGTCGACATCCCGACCGATCTCACCTACGTCGGCGGCGCCCGTGTGTACGCACGGGACGCGCGCTGACCTCCGATGCGCACCACCCCTCCTGGCAACACACCCTGGCAACACACACCCGGAAGGCACACCATGAAGAACATCACCGCACGTCGGGGCGCGGTCGCGGTCGCGGTCGCGATCTCGGCGACACTCCCCCTCGCCGGCTGCTCCGGCGACACATCCGCCGAGAGCACGGCGGATGCCGATGGACTCACCACCGTCACGGTCCAGACCACGCAGGTGGTCTCGGGCCAGGGGCTCGTGATGGGCGATGAGCAGGGATATTTCGAGGACGAGGGCCTGAGCCTCGAGTACGTCGACGTTGCCGACACGGCCGCCGCCGTCGCCGCCGTGCAGTCGGGCACCCTCGACTTCGGCTTCAGCCCCTTCGTCAGCGTGCTCCAGATGGCGTCCCAGGGCCTCGACGTGCAGATCGTCGCGCCCGGCGACGGATACGAGATCGGTCAGGTCGTGGAGACCGACGAGGAGGCGGCGGCAATCGACGCCACCGCCGTCTACGCCAGCGCCGGGAGCGGCATCACCTCGGCCGAGGACCTCGCGGGCAAGACGATCGCCGTGCCCGCGCTGTCCAGCCAGGCGGATGCGACGATCACCTCCGTGCTCCAAGACATGGGCGTCGACACGAGCGGCATCAACTGGGTCAAGCTCGACTTCACGTCGGCGTTGAGCTCGCTCGAGAGCGACCAGATCGACGCTGCCTTCCTGGTCAGCCCATACACGGTGCAGGCGGAGAACGCCGGCCTCGTGCACGTGCTCTCGCCGGGCGTACGGTTCTTCGAAGAAGGCGCGGTGTCGGGCTGGTTCACCTCGACGTCGTTCGCGGAGGAGAACCCCGAGATCATCGAAGCGTTCCAGGAGGCTGTCGCAGAGGGCGCCGCCTGGGCGAACGCCAACCCCACGGAGGCCGTCCAGGAGGTCATCGATCGCACCGGGCTCGACGTGACGCCCGACGAGCTCCCGGTCCCCTACTGGCCCGAGACGATCCGCACCGAGGACATCGAGCGCATGCAGGAGAAGCTCATCGCCGTCGGCCTGTACGACGATCCCGTGGACCTGTCGACGCTCATCCTCCCGCAGCTCGACCTCTGACGAGGACCCGTATCGTGCCCATGTCTGCGAGTGTTCAGCGCATCCTCCTCGGTGTCGCGGGTTTCGCGGTGCTGCTGGGGGGCTGGCAGCTGGCATCGACCGGCGAGGCGACGCAACGGGCGCTGCCCGGCGTCGGGGAGACGGCCGCTCACGCGGTCGCTCTCCTCGGCGCGGGGCAGACCTGGGTGCAGATCGGCGAGACCCTGTGGATCGCCGTGCTGGGGCTCTTGCTCGGCATCGCGGGCGGCGTCGTGGTCGGCGTCGTCATCGGGCTCTCGACGACGGCGATGCACGCGACCCGCTTCGCCCTCGACTTCTTGAGGCCGATCCCGGCGATCGTCATCCTTCCGCTCGTGATGCTCCTCCTGGGCCCCACGACGCAGATGGCGGTCTTCCTGTCGTTCTTCGCCGTGATCCTCCCGGCGATCGCGCAGGTCGCCGCGGGAGTCGACGACGTCGACCCCGTCGCGGCCGCGACGGCACGCTCCTTCGGCATGAGCCGGGCAGAGGTGATCTGGCGGGTCGTCCTGCCCAGCACCTCGGCACACATCGGCACGGCGGTCCGCGTCTCCGCGCCGATCTCCCTGATGATCGTGACCATCGCCGGACTCCTGGGCGGAGCGCCCGGGCTGGGGCGACAGCTCGCGCTGGCGCAGACGACGGGGCGGTTCGCCGACCTCATCGCCTACGTCGTGATCCTCGGCGTCCTCGGGCTCCTGGTGCAGATCGCGACGGAGTCTCTCGAGCGGCGTCTGCTCCACTGGCACACGTCGTTCCGTGCGGAGGTGGTCTAGATGGCCTCGCCCGCGGTTCCGGCACGCGCCCGGTGGCGTGTGCCCGCCGGCGTCGACTACGCACTCGAGGTGCTCGTGCCCGTCGCGCTCGTCTGCTGGTGGTGGGTCGCCTCGGCCGAGTCGGCCAGCGCGTTCTTCCCGCCCCTGTCCGACGTCGTCACACGGTTCGCCGGGCTCTGGCTGTCTCCTCTGCTGATCACTGACGTCGTCCCGAGCCTGGTCAACCTCGCCGTCGGGTACGGCATCGCGGTCTTCGTGGGCGTCACGGTCGGCATGCTGATGGGGACCTTCCGCTGGGTGCGGTGGCTCCTCAACCCCGTGCTGCAGTTCTGGCGCGCGGTTCCGGGCGTCGCCCTCATCCCCGTGTTCGTCGCCCTCCTCGGGTTCGGCGACTCGACGCGAGTGTTCCTGATCGCCATCGCGGCGGTGTTCCCGACCCTCATCTCGACCGCGGACGGCGTGAGGGCGATCGATCCTCTGCTCAAGGACGTTGCACGCGTCTACTGGCTCACGCCGTGGGAACGCACGTTCAGCGTCCGCCTGCCGGCCGCGTCGCCGCGGATCGCCGCGGGGATGCAGGTGAGCCTGCAGGTCGCGTTCATCGTCATGATCGCCAGCGAGATGGTCGGCGCATCGCACGGCATCGGCGCGAAGACCCTTCTCGCGCAGCAGAGCTTCGCCATCACCGACATGTGGGCGGGGATCCTGCTCCTCGGCATCCTTGGCTACCTCGTCAGCCTGCTGTTCGTCCTCATCCGCAACCGCGTCCTGCGGTGGTACTACGCCGCACAGAAGCAGGGAGACAGATCATGAGCACCCCCTCCGCCGTCGCGTCGACGGGCACCGTCCCGCCGCGTCTGAGCATCCGGCGTCTCTCGAAGACCTACGGCACCGGCGCGAAAGCCGTGCAGGTCATCGAAGACCTCACCTTCGACGTGTCGGCCGGTGAGATCGTGTGCGTCGTGGGGCCCTCCGGCATCGGCAAGACGACGCTGCTCAAGTGCCTGGCCGGCCTCCAGCCGTACTCCGGAGGAGAGGCGGAGCTCGACGGGAAGCCGATCGTCGGGCCGCCGCGCGAGATGGCGCTGGTGTTCCAGGAGTACACGCGCTCGCTCATGCCCTGGCTCCACGTCTGGGCCAACGTCATGCTGCCGCTCAAGCGCATGCGCATCCCGCGCCACGAGAAGAGCCAGCGCGTCGAGACGGCGCTCGCCGCCGTCGGGCTCGCGCACGCACACGGCAAATATCCCTGGCAGCTGTCCGGCGGGATGCAGCAGCGCGTCGCCATCGCACGCGCTCTGGCCTATCGACCCGAGGTGCTCGTCATGGACGAGCCGTTCGCCTCCGTGGACGCGCAGACGCGGTTCGAGCTGGAGGACCTCTGCCTGCGGATCCGCGACGAGTTCGGCATGACGGTGGTCATCGTGACGCACGACATCGACGAGGCGGTGTACCTCTCCGACCGCGTCGTCGTGCTCGGTCGCAAACCCGCCGTCGTGAGCGAGATCGTCCCCGTGGGTCTCGCCGCGCCGCGCGATCAGATCGTCACCCGGTCGGACCCCGTGTTCGCGGAACTGCGCACGCACGTGTTCACACTCATCAAAGAGGGCGGCCGATCGTGACCGCCCAGACGCCTGCGGAAGAGGTGCGCGCGGTCGTGGAGGACTATCTCGACGCCTTCTACGACGGGGACGGGGCCGAGATGGCGCGCCTCATGCGGCCCGACTTCGACCTCATCGGCATCCGGGGCGGACGTGTCGACAGGGTCGGGGCCGCAGACTTCGCCCGCGCCCTCGGGGAGCGTCCGTCGTTGCGATCGGCCGGATGTCCTCGCGAGGACGACTGGGTCGACCTCCGCGTCGATGCGCCCACGGTCGCGCACGCGGTCGTGCGCAACCGCGCAGGCGATCTGCGCTACACCGACGTGCTGACCCTGCTTCTCGACGACGACCGGTGGCGCATCGTGTCGAAGGTGTGGTCGGTCGAGCCCGCCGCAGCGGAAGCGTAGGCCAGGACGGTGCTACACGACGGACAGACCCCGGCCGCCGGGTCGACGACGCTATGCGAGGAGGCGGAGGTATCCCTCGAGCGCGTCGAGCTGACGCCGGCGCGTGGTCTTATCGGGGGCGAGCAGGACGTGCACCTGCAGTCCCGCCATGACGGCGGAGAGCACGTCGAGGATCTGCTGGTCCCCGACGCCGGTGCGGACCTCGCCATCCTCGCGCGCCTGTCGGAGGAACCCCGCCATCCGCTCCTGCCAGTCGTTCTGGGCCGTGATCCTCGCGGACTCGTTGGCGACCGCGTCCTCCCAGAAGGCGAGGACGACGCGCGCCTCGACGATCTTGTCGTCGTCGATCGGCATGATCTCCTCGCACCATGCCCGAAGACCGTCCAGCCCCCGCTTGCCCGCGGCCGCCGCCGTCGCCCTGTCGACCGTGCGCTGCTCCGCGAGCTCGAAGGCCGCCGCCAGCAGCTCGGCCTTCGAGCTGAAGAAGTGCCGTATCGCACCGTGCGCGTAGCCGCACTCGGCGGCCACGCTGCGCAGCGTCACGCCGGCGAAGCCCTCGCGCTGGATCACGTGCCAGGTCGCCTCGATGAACTCGGCGCGCCGTTCGTCCTTGTCGACGATCTTCGGCATGCAGCCCTCACCTCTCGCTGTCTTCTCCCGCGCGCCCGCCGGGTGCCGCCTCCGGAATCGCGTCGCGCCACGTGGTTCGGCCGTGAACGACATCGGCGGTTCCGGGCATGACCGCGGATTCGGCAGGAGACGGCGCAGAACGGAGCCGATGGGGTGCGACGCCGGTCGCCCTCGCCATCGTAGTCGTGCTGAACGGCCTCGACACGTCGAAGTTCAACGTGGCGCTGCCCACGCTCGCCGTCGAGGCGGGGGCGTCTCCCGCCCAGCAGCAGCTCATGATCGTCGGGTTCTCGCTCGCCGTCGGGTTGACGCTCGTCCCTCTCGGTCGAGCCGGCGACCTGGGACATCGCAGGACGATCATGCTCGTCGGCATCGGGCTGTCCCTCGGCTCGGCGGCCGTGGGCGCCCTGGCGCCCTCCGCGGAGATGATCGTCGTCGCACGGATCGTGCAGGGGGTGGCCGGCGGATGCATCATGCCGCAGGTCTTCGGGCTGCTCCAGGCGACGACATCACCCCAGCGACGGGCGGCGGTGCTCGGCGGGGTGAGCGCGCTCATGAGCATCGCCGTCGGGGTCGGCCCCATCGTCGGCGGACTGACGATCGAAGCACTGCCCGCCGGATGGGGCTGGCGCATGCTGTTCGCGGCGAACGTGCCGGTGCTCGCCGCCGTGCTGGTTCTCCTCCTCCGTGCGCTGCCGCGCGACGCGGCGGGCCTTCGCCCCGCTGCCGCGTTCGACGTGCGGGGGATCGCCGTGCTGTCGACGACCGTGCTGCTATGCGTCGTGCCACCGCTGGCGGTGACGGCGGGTCTTCCCGGCGGGTCGCTGTGGTGGTGGCTCCTGCTCCTGCTGCCCCCGCTGGTCGCGATCCTCGCGTCGGTGGAGCGTCGCGCCGAGCGGCACGGGAACCGGCAGCCGCTCGTTCCGCCGAGGCTCCTGCGCTTGGCGGCGCTGCGCAACGGCATCGTCTACGGCGGGCTGTTCTTCACGGCCGTCCCCTCGCTCTTCCTCGCCCTGTCGATACAGCTGCAGACCGTCACGGGATACGGGCCGCTCGGTGCCGGTGCGCTGGTCGGATGCTGGGCGCTCGCGAGCGGCCTGGGAGCGCTGCTCGCCTCGCGCGTCGCCGCCCGCCGGCGGCGCGGATGGCTCGTGGCGGCGACGGGCGTCTGTGCCGGTGCGACGATCGGCGCACCCGCCTTCGCCGAGTTCGCCGGCGGCGCGGCGGGCACGGTCGGCGTGGCGTCGATGATGCTGGCCGGCGGCGCCGCCGGCGGCCTGTGCTTCGCCCTCAACCAGATCCTCGCCTTCGACGCGGTGCCGCGCGACGATGGCGGCGCGGCCGGATCGCTCCTGCAGCTCTCGCAACGGGTGGGCGGCACGATCGGCGGCGCGGTCGTCATGCTCATCGGCTACAGCGGTGTGCCCCGCTCATGGATGTTCGCCGGCATGGGCATGGCGACGTTGTTCGCCGGCGCCGCGGTCGCTGCGGCCCGAACGAAGAGACCGGTGACGCCCGATGCGGTGTCGACGACGCTGAAAGGGGCGTCCACATGAAGGCAGTGGTGTATGAGGGGCCACGGCAGGTCACGGTGCGGGAGGTCTCGGATCCGACGGTCGAGACCTCCCACGATGCCGTCGTCCGCGTCGTCCGAGCGGCGGTGTGCGGCACCGACCTGTGGTGGTACCGAGGTCTCCATCCGCGTCCGGCGGGAGCACGCATGGGTCACGAGTTCATCGGAGAGGTCGTGGCCGTCGGCGGCGATGTGCGCGCATTGCGCGAAGGGGATCTCGTGATCGCCCCGTTCACCGTGAGCGACGGCGGTTGCGCCGCATGTCGCGACGGTTGGACGACCTCCTGCGTGAACGGCGCGGCGTGGGCCTCGGGAGGGCTCGACGGCGGCCAGGGCGAGTACGTGCGCGTCCCCCACGCGGAGACGACCCTCGTGCCGGTCGCACCGCGCGGCGAGTGGCCGGCTGCGGACCGCTGGCCGTCGCTGCTGACCCTGTCGGATGTGCTGTGCACGGGCCACCACGCCGCCGTCGCGGCGGACGTGCGCGCCGGGCAGACCGTCGCCGTCGTCGGCGACGGCGCCGTGGGGATCTCCGCGGTCCTCGCCGCCGTACGTCTGGGGGCCGCGCGGGTGCTGACGCTGTCGACGCACGCCGCACGCCAGGAGCTGGCCCTCGAGGCCGGCGCCACCGATGTCGTCGCGGCCCGAGGAGCGGACGCCGTCGAGGCGGTGCGCGAACGGACCGACGGCCGCGGCGCCGACGCCGTCCTGGAGTGCGTGGGCTCGGGGACATCGCTCCAGTCGGCGCTGGAGATGGTCCGCGACGGAGGCCGCATCGGCTACGTCGGCATCCCGCACGACGCGACGATCGATCTCGCGGGGCTGTTCCGCCGCAACGTCTCGATCGGCGGTGGTATGGCCCCGGCGCGGAGCTACATCGAAGAGCTCCTGCCCGACGTGCGCGACGGCGTGATCGACCCCGGCATCGTCTTCGACGCGTCTTTCACGCTGGAGGACGCGGGAGACGCATATCTGGCCATGGACGAACGGCGGGCGGTCAAATCGCTTCTCGTCGTCGACGCGACGCCCGCCGGCGCCGCCTGAATCGGAGGAACGCACATGAACAACGGGGACGCCGCGGCAGCGTGGGACGTCGACACGGCGCTACGGGTCCGGTACCTGTCCGAGCCGGACATGATCGCAGCCGGCATCGCCGACATGGCGTCCTGCATCGACGTCATGGAGGAGATGTTCGGCCTGCTCGCGGTGGACGACTTCCGCATGGGCGGGCCGGCCAACCATGCACACGGCATCGGGGTCTCCTTCCCGAAGGAGTCTCCCTTCCCCCGCATGCCGCTCGCCGGACCGGACCGGCGGTTCATGGCGATGCCCGCGTACCTCGGTGGACGCTTCGACATGGTCGGCGTGAAATGGTACGGATCGAACATCGGGAACCGCGGCAAAGGGCTGCCCCGCTCTATCCATCTCGTCATCCTCAACGACAAGGACACCGGCGCGCCCGTCGCGATCATGTCGGGCAACCTGCTGAGCGCATACCGCACCGGCGCGGTCCCGGGCGTCGCCGCGAGGCATCTCGCGCGCGAGGATGCGCGCTCGGTCGCGGTGATCGGTCCGGGTGTCATGAACAGGACGGCGCTCGCCGCCTTCCTCTCCGTGCGTCCCGGGATCGACTCGATGACCGTGCTCGGGCGCTCCCGCGCCGGCGCCGAACGGTTCGTCGAGGATGCGCGTCGCGCCCATCCGCAGCTCGCCGATGCGCGCATCGTCGAGTCCATCGCCGACGCGGTCGCCGAGGCCGACATCGTCAGCGTCGCCACGAGCGGCAGCGGCGCGCCGGAGGAACGGCCCTACCTCGACGGCGCCTGGCTGAAGCCGGGGGCCTTCGTCTCGCTTCCGGCGGCCGTCCGCTTCGACCCGGGGTTCCTCGCCGGGGGCGCACGCCTGGCTGCGGACAGCGTCCGGCTCTACGAGGCGTGGGCCGACGAGCTGCCCCGGCCCTACTCCCGGAAGGTCCCGCTGCTGGGCATGCAGTACATGGATCTCGTGGCCGACGGTGAGATCTCGCGCGCGGAGATCGCCGATCTCGGCGGTGTCGTCACAGGGCAGCAGGCCGGGCGGCGGACCGATGACGACGTCGTGCTGTTCGCCGTCGGCGGGCTGCCGGTCGAGGACGTGGCATGGGGCACGCACGTCTACCGCAACGCCGTCTCCCGGGGGCTGGGCGTCGAGCTGCCCCTCTGGTCGACCCCCGCGCTGACGTGAGGGGAGGAGGCCGACGGTGGATCTCGATGTGCGGGAGCTCCGCTACCTGGTCGCGGTGGACGATGCCGGGAGCATCTCGGCGGCGGCGCGGCGGCTGAGAGTGGCTCAGCCGGCGTTGAGCCGGACGATCGCGCGGGCCGAGGCCCACCTCGGGTTCGCGCTCTTCCTCCGCGGCGCGCGTGTGACCACGCCCACCGCCGCGGGCGGGGAGTTCCTCGCCAGCGCGAGGTCGGTCATCCGGAGCGCGGAAGAGCTGCGCCGGGTCGGTCGCGTTCTCAGCGCCGGGGGTGCGACCGGAAAGGCATCGCTCCGCGTCGGCGCCTCGCCCTCCGTCGCCACCGGGCTGATCGCCGGGGCGATGCGCGCGGCCGACGTGGCCGTGGATCTGTCGATCCTCCCGACGACGCGGCAGGCGGGCGCCGTCGTGGCCGGCACGGTCGATGTGGTGTTCGGGCGTGCCCGGCCGGCCGACTACGGCGCATGCGTCGATGCGGTGCCGGTCGGCGAGGAGCCCCTCGTCGCCGCGCTGCCGCGCGTCTCAGCCGCTGCCTCCGGCGCTCCGGTCGGCGCGGACCAGCTCGCGACGTCCCCTCTGCTGATGTATCCGCGTGCGGTCGCGCCCGCCGCATACGACGCGGTCCTGGCGGTCTTCACCCGGGCAGGACGCGTGGCCGATCCGATTCACATGGGCGGCAGCGACCTCGATCTGCTCGGCCTCGTCGCATGCGGCAGCGGCATCACGATCGTGCCCGGATCGATGCGCGCGCTCCGACATCCCGCGATCGTCTATCGGGATCTGCGCGATGTCGCGGCGCGCACACCCGTCTCCGCCGCAGTGGCGTCGAACGTGGCGGAGCCGACGCGCGAGATCGCCGATCGGCTCATCGCTGCCGTGTCAGGCGAGCTCGGACTCCAGCGCGGCCCGGTGCGCCGCGATGCTGAACTCGGGGTCGTCGTATGAGCTCTCGACGCCCAGGGCCAGCTGCGCCGCGATCTTCCCGAACACGGGCGCGAACTTGAAGCCGTGGCCCGAGAGACCGACGGCGGTCACGATGCGGCCGGCCGCATCACGGTCGATGACCGGAATGCGGCTGGCCGTCCCGCCGTCGTGATGGACGCTCCAGCGCACGGGCTCGGGGTTGATACCGGGGAAGAAGTCCGCCGCCTCGGCACCGATCCGACGCAGGTCTTCACGGCTGAGTTCCGTGGGCACGTCGGCGACGCTGTCGCACCGGCCCCAGCGGCCGCCGCCGCTGATCTTCACGCTGTAGCCGTCGAGGGTCGGAGCGCCGAACAGATGCACGCCGTCGAGGTCGCGGAGGAAGACGGGGAAGCGGTCGGGGGTGAACGCACCGATGTCCTCGGGCATGAACCAGGTCAGGGCCAGAGGGGTGACGTGGATAATGCGCGCGAGGTCGGGCTGAAGCTCACGCGCCCAGGACCCGGTCGTCACGATCGCCGTGCGGGCGCGGATCGTCACGTCGTCGAGGCGGAGGACCACACCGTCGTCGACGACCTCGATCGCGCGCACGGGGGCGTTCTCGATGACCGTCGCACCACGCCGTCTCGCCGCCGACACGGCGCCGAGGACCGAGGCCTCCGGGCGCAGACCGCCTCCGTGGTGGTCGAGGACGCCCATCATCCCCGGGCTCGCGCGGTGCTGCGGGAAGCGGTGTCGGAGCTGCTGCTCGTCGAGCAGGTCGTGCGCCAGCCCGAAGTCGGAGATCGTGCGCAGCACGCTCTGCATCGCGGCATCCGTCTCCTGTCCGATGTTGAGAGCGCCCGTCTCGATGTAGAGCCGGCGCCCGCACTCGGCTTCGAGCTCGCGCCACAGCGTTCGCGATGCCTGCAGCAGGGGCACGTATCTCGTGCCCTCGTGCACGGCCGTGCGGAACAACCGCGACTCGCCCGAGAACGAGCCGTAGGTGTGCCCGATGCCGAACTGCTCGATGCCGAGCACCCGCAGCCCCGGCTGCATGCTGAGCTGCCACAGCGCCATCGATCCGACGGAGCCGATGCCGATCACGACGACGTCTGTGTCCATGTCGGTCTCCTCGCGTGCGCGGCCGGGCGGCCGGATCCCATTCTTCAGCCCGACGGCTGCGCGGAGCGGCGCTTTGCCAGGCCGATGCGGTATGGCAGCCTGCCCGTTCGGCATACGTGTCACGTGCACCACGGTCGTGCCCGTGTGATGACCGTGGCGAGCACGACGACGATGCCGGTGTTCGCCTCCGTGCTCCTGGTCACCCGGTTCCGGGATCTCCCCGATGAGCCCGGCGGTACCGCCTCCCGGTGCTCGCGTTGGCCGACCGGCTGACTGCCTCCTCTCGGGTCAGGCCGACCTCGCCCGCCACCATCCAGACAGAGCCGCGGTGAGCGGCTGGCCTCTCGTGTGCGACAGGTCAGGAATTCCTGGAGAGCATGGGAGCGACGACCGACGCCATCGTCTCTTCGGTGGCGTTCCGATCTAAACAGCAGGTACGCGAGGATGACCGACCAGAGCTTCCAGGCGGACAACGCCTTCAGCACGTCGATGGCCGCTTCCCGCAACGGAGTGCGATCACGCAAGAGCACCGCGGCAAGAGCGAAAAACGCGACAAAGATGATGATGGTCGCGAGTTCGCGTGATGTGAGTTCCATCTCCGCCCTGGTTATGCGCGTCCAGCGCGCATCGCTGGAGGGTCCGGATCTAGCCAGGGCCGACGACACTCAAGAACACTGCCCGTCCTCCGGATCATCCTCTCGACGGTCGGGCCGCCGCGACGGAAGGAGGCGGTAGCGGGTTGGAGGATCTGGGGAAGGTCAGCTGTGGCGCATGTCGTCGTAGCGGCGCTTCCAATAGCCGGGCTGCTGGCTCTCATGCGCGTAGGCCAAGATGACCGGCTCCCCGTTGCGGAGGAAGTAGACGACGCGGTAGTGGAACCGCCTGGTGCCCTTGGTGCGAACGATCGGCTCACGGTCCCAGCCCGGGAACGGCGGCCAGCCGTCCGGGTACAGCTCGATCGCGTCGATCGCCTGGGACACCTGCTCGAACAGCGCGTGGCCGAGTCCCGGTTCGATCTGCTCGTAGCGTTCTGCGGCATCGAACAACTCGGCACCCGCGTCGGAGTGTTCGGGGTGCCTATCGCTCACCGCGCGGGTGCGGGGTACATAGCGGCGAACCTGGCGCGCGTGGCCTCGAACGACCCCAGCTCGGCCCGACCCTCGATCACATCATCGAGGCGTCCGCCGACCTCGGCGCGCCACGCGGCGTCGATGTCATCCTGCGAGCTCTCGGCGGGAGCACCGTCGAGACTCAGCAGGCCCGTGTGGATGACGGCGGCACGCTCCTTGGGAGCGAGTGCGAGCAACGCCCGCTCAACCTCTGCGACGTCCGGCGCCATGTATTAACTGTACGGCGGCGTACCGACATCAGGCCAGAGAACCCCGGAGGAACGTCACAAACTCGGACCGAAGTCGCGCTCCGGCCTGGGGCGCCGACTGTTAGTCGAAGGCGAGGCAAAGGGGTCGAGCTTCGCGGCGCGCGCCTGGGCGGCGGCCTTCTTCCCTTCAGCGGCAATCCGTGCCGATTCGGCTTGTGCGGCGCGGTCGCGGACGAAATGCACAGCCCCAGGCAGCGACAGTGCCACGATCCGTGCGAGGTCGCGGCGGTCGCGCTCGGCCTGCTTCCTATACTTCGCGGCGTGGGCGATGACACGGCTCGGAGTCGATCCCGCGAGGGTCCGCGGATGACTCAGCGCGACCGACTCGCGCAGATGCCGGGCGTTGAGCTGCTGCCGGTCGCGGTGCGCTTGCTCCGCGACCTGCCGCGTTTCAGTCACGCGCGGGTCGGCGTCGGCATGCCTTGCTGCGACTGTCTCGGCCCATGGCTCCAGGCCGCCCGCTCCGCTTGGGAGGCTGCCCCAGCGCCGCCGTACGGCGTCCTCTGTGGTGCGGTGGTCGTCTGTGTCCTCGGTCGACGCGCGGCCTACGGCACGCTTCCTGAGCCGCCCGGCCTGACCATGTGCGGTCCGCGCGTCCCACATCCGCTCCCGGCTGGTGAGGTAGGCGATGCCGTCGATAGTGGCCTGCTCGATCAGGGGGCCGCAACCTCGGCACGCACCTGGACGGTGCGGGCATCCGCGGCGACCACGACCTCCTCCTGCTGGTCGGATTCGGCCCGCTGCGCGGCACGCTGCCGGTCGAGCGCGGTCAAGACCTGCTCCCACTTCTCTGCCTGGCGCTCGGCGCGTTCGATCTGCTCGGTCAGTCGGGCGCGTTCGGCGTTCACGAGACGCACCGGCCCGTCGGCGGCGAGCCCGGCGACGGCCTCACGCACGGCCTGGGTTGCGGCGGCCAGGCCACGGTCGGCGCGGTCCCGCTCGAACGCGACCGCGAACTGCTCGCGCACGTCGTCCAGGCCCTCGGCGACGATGTGGAACCGGTTCGTCTCCTGTCCGCGGGTCACGACGTACACCCCGGCGGCGTCGAGCGCGTCGGAGAGGACCGTGTGCGAGCCGGGCACCGTGGCGCCTTGGACGCCGTAGGCGGTGGAGGCGTAGGCGAGGTGGGTGCGCTCGGCGAGGTCATCCGCCGGCAGACGCACGGTGCGCTCTCGCCTCCTCCCGTTGCCGTTCCCCGTCGCCCACACCGTCCTGTCGTCACCGACGGCTTGGACGGTCCACACACCGTCTCGGTTCCACCACCAGCCGTGCTCGTGGACGAGCTTCGCCACATTGTCCGTGTTCACGCCGAGTTCCTGCGCGGCCGTGTCCGCGGCCTTCTTCGTCGGCGTCACGATCCGGGTGGGCCGGCCCTGGTCGGCGGCGGTTTCGATCGCCGCGCCGAGCATCATGGTCTTGCCCGCACCGGTCGCGCCCTCGACCACCACGAGCGGGTCGGTCCCGGCGACAGCAGCGGCGGCCCGCGCCTGCTCCGCGTCCAGGCCGCGCTGACGTGGCTGGATGCCGAGCACGGCGGCTCCGCCATCCACCTGCAGTCCGGTGCGCTCACACCCGCCGAGCTCGCGGCGCTGCGCACTCGTCTGGCCTGCTGAGCGCCGAGTGCTCGGCGAGGCGGTCCATGACGTCAGACGGCCGAGACCGGCCCGGGCGGGCGTGGCAGCGCCATGTAGGCGGCTCGATCCATGAGACCTGCGGGCGGGGCATCCCACCGGATGCGCATGAGCCAACCGAACCCGAACGGCTCACTGGCAACGTAGGCGGGTCGCTCGATGACGTGCTCGTTGATCGCCACGACCTCGCCATCGACCGGCGCGGTGAGCTCGAAGACCGACTTGACCGATTCGACGCTTCCTATGGGGCTGCCCGCTTCGACGCGGGTTCCGGGTTCGGCCAGTTCGACGAACACGAGATCACCCGTCGCAGCGACCCCGACGTGCGTGATGCCGATGCGCACGAGGTCGCCCTCGGTGCGCACCCACAGGTGCTTGTCGGTGTAACCGAGGGTGTCGAGGTAGCTCACGTGCCGGTCCGACGCTCTGTGCGCTTACTCCGCGGCCTGGTGCGGGCAGGCCGACGACGTCGGCGCGACGAGTGCTTCGTTGATCGAGCGGGGACTCGTCCGGCACAGCATGTCGTGCGGGGTGTCGGCCTTGCCGTTGGTGCCGCTGGCACGACCGCCACCAAACGGCTGCTGGGGCCCACCGCCGCGCCGGTCGACGTGTCGTTGACGGAGAAGCTCCCGGCGGTGAAGCGCCGTGCCTCGCTCGATTCCTGGATGACGCGCCGATCCCGCGCGAACACGGAGCCGGTCAGGCCATATGGCGAAGAGCTGTCCGCGATGGCGGCCTCCTGCTTGCGGAAGGCTCGCTCGTCGATGACGGCGCCCGGATAGCTGGTGACGTCGCGCGGATCGCCCTGCTTGAGCGCATCAACCTCGGCGATGAAGTCATCGCCCATCCGCTCCCAGACAGACCGTGGAGTGTAGGCGCGCGAGGTCGCCGAGCATTTCTGACCGGCGTCGTCGAACGATCCGCGCACGAGCGCCGTGCGGAGAGCGTCGACGTCGGCGGAGGGGTGCGCGATGACGAAGTCCTTGCCGTCCATCTCACCGACCAAGCGCGGGTACGACGTGTCGCCGGAGATGTTGTCGCCGACCGTGCACCATGGCGACTGGGACGTCGGCGTGGAACCGGTGAAGTGGATGCCCGCAAGGCTCGGGTCCGTCAGCACCGCATCCGACACCTGCTTGCCGTTGCCCGCGATGGCCGTGACGTCGAACGGTGTGATCGCGCAGACGAAGCCCTCGAACGAGGGATGGTCGAGCCGGTTCCAGACTCCGGAGCTGTTGGCCGCGGGCAGCATCGCGCAGAATGTCACGCGCATAGCTGACGTTGGACCGGAGGACGTCGATGAGCTCGCAGGCGCTGTCGATCTCGGCGTGGTGGGCGCTCTTGCCCTGCCCGAGCATGGTCGCCGTGTTGAGCTTGCCCGATCAGATCGGCGGTGCGCGAGAAGACCGCGGCACGCTCATCGAATGGAAGTGCCCGCCACGACGCGGCGGCATCACGCTCAGCAGAGCCGGGGGCGTCGTCGAGCACGGGCTCGTTCATCACCGGAGCGGAAGGTGCGGTGATGGCGTCCACGGGAGGTCCTCTCGGTGGGGTCGGCTCAGGATACGATCGCGGCCCGGGTGCAGCTCTCTGAGCCCACCCGGGCCGCTCGAGAATTACCTCGAGTCCGCGGAGCGACCGGGCGTCGCCGACGGCATGGGGCGCTCGAAGTCAGGACATTCGGCAGCCTCTTCGAACGTCTTCTCGATCGACTGCACGTACTCCTCGGGGAACTCCTGCTGGCGGAAGCCGTTCGGAACGCGCTCCCAGTAGAAGCGCGGAGGGCGCATCGGGATGCCGGGCTGGGTCAGCACATACGTGAAGCAGTCGTATGCCAGACCGTCATCGCCGCGCACCGTGAGATAGATGATGTCGAAGTCATCGAAGTCGTCGTTGATCCGATCGTCGTTGACCTCGTACACCATGCCCTGGGCGACCTTGCCCAGCACCGGTCCCCTGTCGGCGAGGTGGCACCAGCCCCGGTCCTCGCGGCCGCTGGCGGAACGGAACTGGATCTCGTGATTGGGGGCCGTGGCCTTCGTGATCGTCTTGGCCTCGGGCAGGTACTTCACCCGTTCCTCGTCCAGCAGGTACGTGCAGTATCCGAAGTAGTACATGTTTCTCCTTGTCGATCCGAGGGGGAACCCCAGCCGCAGCCCCATCAGCTGCGTGAATACAGTTTAGTATACTGAGTGTCTCTTCTAGATTTTCTCGTTTGAAATGCACACCGATACCACCGGCATCCCGCAGTTGCCGCGCGAA
Organism: Microbacterium sp.; assembly: GCA_047606965.1. Classification (GTDB taxonomy): domain Bacteria; phylum Actinomycetota; class Actinomycetes; order Actinomycetales; family Microbacteriaceae; genus Microbacterium. The sequence continues at coordinate 2,499 of JASGDW010000096.1, read as the reverse complement.
AGCCGCGGCTCCATGCTCTCCTCGCTGCAAAGCGGCCCCTACCGTTTCTTCCTCGGTTCCCAGTTCCTCTCCACCGTTGGCGTGTGGTCGCTGCGCGTCGCCGTTGACTGGGCTCTGATGTCCGCCACTGGCGACATCACGCTTGTCGGCTCATTGGTCATCCTGCAGTTCGGCCCCGTCCTGCTGTTCGGCATGTGGGGCGGCGTGCTCGTGGACCGGTACTCGCTCAAGAAGCTCCTTCTGATCAGCCAGACACTGTCATTCGCGGTGTCCGCCTTCCTCCTGGTCGTCGCAGCGACTGGTCACCTCGCACCGTGGATGATGTTCGTCACCGCGGGGGTTCTCGGGCTGGGCGCCGTCGTCGACCAACCGGCACGTCAGGTCCTGGTCGGCCAGACCGTGTCACCCCTCGTGCTCGCCAATGCGATCAGCATGAACTCCATCGCATTCCAAATCGGCGCGATGATCGGCCCTGCGGTGAGTGGGATCCTGCTCGCCAACGCCGGCGAAGCCGTAGCGTTCGCTTTCCCGACGGCATTGCATTTCTCTGCACTCGTCGCCCTCACCGTGGTCTTCGCTCGAACACCGCTCGCGCCTCGCGGACGCACCGCACGCACCTCAGGGTTGATCCGTGACGCACTCCGATACGCCGCCGCCAAGCCCGAGATCCGCATGACGCTGCTCAGCCTCGTTCTCGTGTGCACGATGGGCTTGAACTGGCCAGTCGTGCTGGTCTCAATGACGACAACCGAGTTCGATTCAGGCGCCGACGGCTACGGACTTGCCAACGCTGCGCTCGCAGTGGGCTCCTTCGTGGGTGCGCTGATCTCACTACGGCGCACCCACCGCGGGCTGCGCACCGTGGTCATCGCCGTATGCGGCACGTGTTTCATGCGCGCAATCAGCGGACTGATGCCCACTCAGGCGTCATTCCTCGTCACGATCGCGGTCACCGGGGTCTGGCTCATCCTCATGTGGACCGCCGCCAACTCGCTGCTGCAGTGGTCGAGTAACAGCACGATCAGGGGCCGCATCATGTCGCTGTACCTCATGATCGCGGTCGGCGGGCAGGCGCTCGGAGGACCCCTGCTCGGGTGGTCATGCTCCACGATCGGCCCGCGGCTCACGCTCGTGATCAGCGGACTGATTCCGATGTGCGCCGCACTCGCCCTCACGGCGACGACGCGCCGGTCCGCATCCGCGTGAGCGCCCGCGCTGCCACCGTCGACGCCGGACGTAACGAGAGGAGCACCGATCTCGACAGCGGCTGCGCAGCGGACACACTCGTATTCACGGTGTGAAGGTGGCACCGGTGGCGCGCAATGTCAGCGATGAGAACGCTGCCGACATTGCGCATGCCCGTCTGCGAGATGCGATTCTCGGCGGTCGACTACGTCCCGATCAGCGCCTGGTCGAGGTGGACCTCGCCGAGGAGCTCGGCGTCAGCCGCACTCCTCTCGCCGCGAGCCCTGGCGATCTTCCGGCACCACGCGACGGGCAAGGCCGCCGACGACTACCTGTTCACGAACCAGCAGGGCGGGGAGCTCTCCGTCGGCGTCGCCCGCAAGTTCCCCCTCGGCTTCCGCCGCCACGCCCTCCGGCACGACGCCGCCTCGACCCGGCTCCGGCTCGGCATGCTGGTTCACGAGCTCGCCGAGTACCTCGGCGATGACGCGCGCACCGTGCTTGCCGTCTACGCGCACGTCCTCGGGGAAGGGCAGCGGCGCGACCATGTGCGGCGCCTCGCTGCCGCCGAAGAGTTCGGCCGTAGCGGGGGTCACCTGGGGGTCACCTCGAAGGGTCCGAGCCTCGGACTCTGATCGCCAGCATCCGACAGTCGAGCCGTAGAAATGGCTCCTGACCTGGGAAAACTGGCGGAGACGGAGGGATTTGAACCCTCGGTCCCCGTGAGGGGACTCCACCTTAGCAGCGTCAGGACCGAGTGCCGGGCCGCGTCATCACGCGGACGGATGCAACTCATGCGCGCATCGTTCGCGAGTGTGTTCGTCGTGCCACTCCCCTGCCGCTCCCCTGGTAGCCGCCGCTGGCGATGCTCGATGCTGGCAGCGATTCGCCTCGGTCGGGCGCTCCGCAGCTCGGTGCGGCGTCTTCCGGGCCGCAGCGAAGCGGAGGGCCGGAAGACGCCGCGAGCGGGACGCGCAGCGGCCCGCCTTGGTACATCGCGAAATCCGCGGCCAAGTCGAACTGGCGTCGGGTTCGCTTCCAACGTCGGCAGCGGTCGAGCGGCTGGCTTGTCGGCGCGGCCCGCGAGCATGCCGGGCTGAGTCGTGATGCGCGCGGCGACCTCGACGGTTGGGTGCGACCGCTCCGCCCTGCGCGGTGCCGGTGGCGAGCGGCCGACGAGGTAAGCGTGCACGCCGAGGCGAACGAGGCCGGGGAGCACTCCGCGCATTACTCCGGCCTCGAACGCTGCGCATCGGTATGGGCCTGCCCAGTCTGCGCAGGGGTGATCCGCGCGACCCGCGCTGACGAGATAGA
>JASGDW010000095.1:0-4126 GCA_047606965.1 Microbacterium sp. | reverse complement strand
TCCCGGGCGCACTCCTTGATACGCTCATGTGGCACCTCGGCGATCAGACGAACCGCGTCCCGTGCGACGCAGGACAGCGCGGCGGCCACGGGAGCGGGATCGACCTTCCACACCGCCCGCCCGGCCGCATCCAGCTGCGGCGCGGGGTCGGGCGTCGCGGCCGCCGCGTTCACGATGTCCAGGTCCTCGGCCGCCATCGCCTCGCCTCTGCGCGCCGTCTGCACCAGGCGGTAGATCGCCTCGCGCAAGGCCCTGGCTGCCACCAGCTCCTCCCCCGTCGGAACGGTCGCCTCCTCGGCCAGGCCGCGATCGGCGAGCCAGTCCGCCAACCGCTCGGGCACCCCGAGACGTTCCACGGGAACGGGCCGACGACGCCAGCCCACCGTCGCGGCGAAGTCGAGACAGAGTCGGCCGCCACGGAACCGGAACGACTCCAGATCGTCGAAGGCGGGCTGGGCTGTCTTCATGCAGACACCATATAAGCCGGTGTCGAAAACCGCTACGGCTGGCTCAGCCCGAAGGCGGGTTCGGTGACCGAGCCGCGTAGGCTCGCATCCTGTGGCAGCAGGCGCGACGATCTACACCTTCACCGGTCAGCTCGCGGACGTCGATCGCGGCGTCTACGACGACATCGACCTTCGGGTCGCCCGGCATCCCTCCGAGACCGACGCCTTCATGCTCACCCGGGTGCTCGCCTACCTGCTGGAGTTCGAGGAGGGCATCGCCTTCGGCGGCGGGATCGCCGTGGCCGACGAGCCGGCGGTGCTCGTGCGTGACCTCACCGGGGCGATCACGGCGTGGATCGAGGTGGGCGCCCCGGATGCCGCCCGGCTGCACTCCGGCAGCATGCGGGCCGCTCGCACCGCCGTGTACACCCACCGCGATCCGGCCAAGCTCGTCGCGGCGTGGACGGGCAAGCGCCTCCATCGCGCCGACGAGATCCGCGTGATCGGCTTCGATCCCGGATTCCTCGACGACGCCGCCGCGCGCGTGCAACGGCGCAATGCCGTGACGGCATCCATCACCGAGCGCCGTCTGTACCTGGAGGTGAACGGGGCCGTCTCCGAGTCCGGGCTCCACGAGCGCACCGCCGGGTGATCGCCGACGACTCACGATCCGTTCGGGCCGGTCGCGGCGGAAGGGGGGTCAGCGTCCGCCGGCCATGTGCCGTGCGGCGATGAGGCCGAACACGCTCGCGGGCCCGATCGTCGAGCCCGGGCCGGGATAGGTGTGCCCCATGACCGCGGCCGAGTTGTTGCCTGCCGCGTAGAGCCCTTCGATCACCGTCCCGTCGGCGCGCAGGGCACGCGCATGCTCGTCGGTCACGACACCGCCCTTGGTCCCCAGGTCGCCGATCACGACCTCGTATGCCGTGAACGGCCCGTGTTCGATCGGCGCCAGGTTGTTGTTCGGATGGATGGTCGGGTCGCCGTAGTAGCGGTCGTACGCCGAGTCGCCGCGATGGAAGTCCTGGTCGCGGCCGGTCGCGGCGAAGCCGTTGAACCTCGCGATCTCGGCCGCGAACACCGCGCGGTCCACGCCGATCCTCGCGGCGAGCTCGTCGAGCGTCGGCGCGGTCACCTTGATGCCCTGCGCGGCCATCTTCCTGTTCGCCCGCGGGTCCGCGGCGAACGTGAGGAAGTACCGCCTCGTGTAGCGACGATCCAGGATCAGCCAGTACGGACCTGCCGCGCCGTCGTGTTCGAGCATGTGGTGGCCGAGGTCGACGTACGATTCGGACTCGTTCGCGAACCGGCGTCCGTCCCTGTCGACCATCAGCGAATACGGCATCGACCGCTCACCCACGATGAAGGAGCTGAGCCCGCCCTCGACCGGACGCACGGTCGCACCCCACCACGCGTCCTCCATGTACTCGAGGTCGGCGCCGATCTGCGCGGCCATGTCGATGCCGCCGCCGAGCGCACCCGGGGATCCGGCAGGGTTGCCCTCGACGCCCTGCAGCTCCCTGCGCCGGGCGCGGTCACGGTCGAAGCCGCCGGCGGCGAGCATGACCCCCCTGCGGGCACGCACCGTGACCGCGCGGCCCTCGTGCTCCACTTCGACGCCGACCACCCGATCGCCCTCGACAACGAGCCGCCGAGCCGGCGAGTCCAGCCACAGCGGCACACCCGCGTCGACCACGACCGCCTTCGCCAGCGAGGTGACCAGCGCCGCGCCCATTCCCACGAGGATGCGGCCGCGGAGGAGCCCGCGGAGCGTGCGGAACACCAGCCGCACCCCGCGCCAGAACCCGGACCACGTCGACCAGGCACGCCCCAGCAGGTACATGTCGCCGTTCATCATCGGGAACGGCAGCAACGCCCTCGACGTCCTCCGCCACGCGCCGATCGACCTGCTGTCGACGGGCGCGAGCTCGATCGACCTGCCGATCTTGCCACCGGGCCGCTCCGGGTAGTAGTCGGGGTACTGCGCCGCCCGCACCCAGCGGAACCCGTACCGCTCGGTGGTCAGGACGTAGTCGGCGACACCGTCGACGAATGCCTCTTTGCGGGCCCGGCTCGAGGCCCGACCGGGCTCCCCCACCGTCTCCTCCAGATAGGTCAGCGCCTCCTCACGCGAGTCGCGCGCGCCCGCCCGCTGCATCAGCGGGTTGTCCGGCAGCCAGAGGCCGCCGCCGGACATCGCCGTGTTGCCGCCGAACCTGTCGGTGCTCTCCACCAGCAGCGCCGACATGCCCTCGTCGATCGCGCCGAGCGCGGTGGTCAAGGCCGCCGCACCCGACCCGACGATCACGACGTCGTACTCGAACGCGGGCGCGGAATGCTCGGTCATGAATCCTCCTCGATAGATGACGCCCTCATCCTAGGGAGCATCCCTCGCGACGCGCCGAACACGACGAAGCCCCGTGTCCTTCTTCAGGGCACGGGGCTTCGAACGGCGACAGTGGTTGGTGGAGCTGGGGGGAATCGAACCCCCGTCCAACGCTGGGATACCGCGTCTTCTCCGGGCGCAGTCTGTGAAGACGTTCTGCTCGGCTCCGACCTTTGTCACAGACACCTAAGTCGACGAGCCCAGCCTGGGAGAAGTCCCGCGCGGCGTCCAGGCGCCACCGCGCAGCAAGATCCCTAGATGACGCCAGGATCCGTGGCGGGATCACCCACGGTCTGACGGACTATCGGGCTCGCTCAGGCGGCGAGGGCGAAGTCAGTGCGCTTTGCGTTGGCACTTATTGGTTCGCAGGGGGCGTTCACGAGATAACCCTGCATCCTCGGCCCGCTTCTCGCGGATTCGCAGGCGCTGTCGAAACCGATCAGCCCCGGGATCCTTCTCGCGAAGGGACCACTGTCGCACTGTGGAGTTATCAGACCGGATGCCGTCGGCACCCGAGCGATCCAGTCTACAGCGCCGAGCGCCGTGGTGCGATTCCCGACCGGTCGGGAACGCTTCTCGGCCGCAGCGCATCGGCGCTCTAGGCTCGGGCCATGAGCCTCCAGGAGGATCCGCGGCCGGCCGTCCCGGCTCGACCCGGCATCGCCGAACGCCTGAGCCGCATGATCCGCCTCCCCACCGTCTCCGCCGAGCTCGAACAGCGCGGCATGGGCCCGTTCAATGACTTCGTCGCCCTGCTGGCCGAGCTGTATCCGCTCACGCACGCGAGCCTGGAGCTCGAGCGGCATGGCGAGCGGGGCCTGCTCTACCGGTGGCGGGGCCGCGGCGACGCCGACCCGGTCGTGCTCATGGCGCACTTCGACGTCGTCCCCGTGGACGGGAGCGATCCGTGGAGGCACCCGCCGTTCGACGGCGTCATCGCGGAGGATCGCGTGCACGGTCGCGGCACGCTCGACGACAAGGGGCCGCTGATCGTCGTGATCGAAGCCGTCGAGAACCTGCTCGCCGCCGGATTCACGCCGGCCCGCGACGTGTACCTGTCCTTCGGCGGCGACGAGGAGACCTCCGGCGATGCGGCGCCGAAGACCGCGCGGTCGCTGCGGGAGCGCGGGATCGTGCCCTGGCTCGTGATCGACGAGGGCGGCGCCGTCGTGGAGGCGCCGCTTCCCGGCGTCGCAGGACAGGTCGCGATGGTCGGCGTCGGCGAGAAGGGCATCCTCACGCTGCACCTGCACGCGCGCGGCGGCGGCGGTCACGCCTCCGCGCCGCCGCCGAC
>JASGDW010000094.1:0-9985 GCA_047606965.1 Microbacterium sp. | reverse complement strand
GGACGCGCACGGGACGACGGCTGCTAGGGAGCGAGGAAGACGCCCGCGAGGGTCTTCTTGCCGCGGCGGAGCACGGACGCTCCCCCGGGCAGCGCCCCCGTGACAGGGGCGCCCTCGTCGTCGACGCGGACGCCGTCGAGCGTCACACCACCCTGGGCGATCGCACGACGCGCCTCGGACAGGCTCGTCACCAGCCCGGTCGCCACCAGGGCCTGCGCGACGGAGGCTCCCTTCGCCAGTTCGGCGTGCGGCAACTCCTCGAGCGCCGTGCGGAGCACCTCCGCGTCCAGTGACGGGAGATCCCCCCGCCCGAACAGCGCCTCGGACGCGGCGATGACCGCGGCGGTCGCATCCGCGCCGTGCACCGTCGCCGTGACCTCCAGCGCCAGCCGCCTCTGCGCCGCCCGCCGGAAGGGCTCGGCCTCGACCTGCCGGGCGTAGTCCTCGATCTCGGCGCGGGTGAGGAACGTGAACACCTTGAGCCGGTCGACCACGTCCGCATCGTCGGTGTTGAGCCAGAACTGGTACATCCGGTAGGGGCTGCACATCTCGGCGTCCAGCCAGATCGCGTTGCCCTCGCTCTTGCCGAACTTCGTGCCGTCGCTGTTGGTGATCAGCGGCGTGCCGATCGCGTGCACGCCGGCCCCCTCGACGCGATGGATGAGATCCGTGCCGCTGGTGAGGTTCCCCCACTGGTCGCTGCCGCCGGTCTGCAGCACGCACCCGTACTGCCGGTGCAGCTCGAGGTAGTCGAGCGCCTGCAGGATCTGGTAGCTGAACTCGGTGTAGCTGATACCGGCGTCCGAGTTCAGGCGGGCCGCCACCGCGTCCTTCTTCAGCATCGTGCCGACCCGGAAGTGCTTGCCGATCTCCCGCAGGAAATCGATCGCGGACAGCGGCTCGGTCCAGTCGAGGTTGTTGACCAGGCGAGCCGCGTTCTCCCCCTCGAAGCTCAGGAACCGCTCGACCTGCGCGCGGAGCCTCGCCACCCACTCGGCGACGGTCTCCCGCGTGTTCAGCGTCCGCTCCGCGGTGGGCCGTGGATCGCCGACCAGGCCCGTCGACCCGCCGACCAGACCGAGCGGCCGGTGGCCGGCCAACTGGATGCGCCGCATCAGCAGCAGCTGCACCAGATTGCCCAGGTGCAGACTCGGCGCGGTGGGGTCGAAGCCGCAGTAGTAGGTGATCGGCTCCCCGCCCAGCGCGGCGCGCAGCGCCGCGGGATCCGTCGACACGTGCACGAGCCCGCGCCACACCAGCTCGTCCCAGACGTTCTCGAACGTCGGGTCGTTGGCGGGCGCCGCCGGGCTCACATCGGGCGTAGACACGCGCTTCAGCGTAGCAACGGGCGGCCGTGCCCCGCGGATGACAGACTGGCGGCCATGGTGCTGGACACGGACGCCCTCGTGGTCGCGATCGTCTCGATCCTCCTGTTCCTCGCGCTGTGCGCGGCCCTCGTGACGGTGACGGTGAGCCTGCGGCGACCGGCGGACCTGCCGCTGCTGGTCGCGGCGGGCCTGGTGGTGCTGTGCCTGATCGTCGTCGCCGTCGTCCCGGTGGACGTGCCGACCCCCTTCGGCGTGCTGCTGGCGGTGCTCGGGGTCGCGCTGGGGGTGCTCGGCGGCGACCCGGTGACCCGCCGCGTCCTCGCGATCGCCACGCACGGGCAGGTGCGCGACGGGGCGGCCGGCGGCATCCTCGTGACCGACGCCGCCGATGCCGGCGACGCGCAGGAGGTCATGCGCGGCGGGACCACGATCGGCTATCTCGAACGGCTCGCATCCCTCGCCGCGATCGTCGCGGGGTTCCCGGAGGCGATCGCCGTCGTCGTGGCTCTCAAGGGCATCGGCCGGTTCTCGGAGCTCGCGACCCCCGCGGCGCGCGAGCGGTTCATCGTCGGCACGATGTCGAGCCTGCTGTGGGCGTGCCTGGTCGGTGCGGTCGTGCGCCTTGCGATCTGGTGAGAGCGCTCATCGATCGGCGAGCAGCCGGAACCCGGCGACCACGGCGGAGGCGCCTGCGGCGGCGAGCGCCTGCGAGACGGCGGACTGCGTGACCCCCTCCGCCGCTGCGAGCTCGCGCTGGGCGCGACCGAGGCACCGCCCGTAGACCAGGCGCCGGGTACGCTCGCTCATCGCGGTGACGAGCTCGTCGCGCACCCACGCGTACGCGTTGGCGAGGCGGACGGCGTCAGGCGTCGGGGACTCGGCCGCGGCCACCCAGGTGCGCGCGGTCGGCAGGGCGCGCACCTGCTTGGCGTGCAGCGCGTCGATCGCCTCACGGGCCGCCCACCAGGCCGAGCCCTCCGAGATGTCGCCGAACGCCGACGGCACCGATCCGGTCTCGCCGACGCCGACCCCGAAACGGCAGTCGACGCCCTCCGGCAGGGCGAGCCGGAGCAGCAGGATCGCGGCGAGCGCGGCGTCGAGGTCAGGGTACACGCCCTGGAGCTCGTCGCCCACGGTCGGCACGAGCGGACGCAGCGCGACCGGGAGGTCGGCGTGCGCACGCACGACCGCGGCGTCGAGGTCGCGTTGCGAGGCGGCACGGTCGGCGAGCTCCCGCGATCCGACGATGTCGGCGATCACTGCGGCGGTCACGAGATCAGCTTATCGCTGATTTTTCAGATTAAGCAGCGTATCGCTTATCTACAGTGTTCAGAGTCCGAGGGCGTGCGCGAGCCGCTGCGCACGCGCGACGAGCTCGCCACGCTGCTCGGCGACCCGCGCCGGCGCGGTGCCGCCGATGCCGTCGCGGCCGGCGACCGCACCCCGGATCTCGAGAACCTCTCGCACATCCCGGGAGAGATCGGGGGAGACGGCGGCGAGCATGTCGTCGGTGGCCTCGTGCAACTCGATCCCGCGCTGCTCGCACACCTGCACGAGGCGGCCTGCGATCTCATGCGCGTCGCGGAACGGGATGCCCCGCTTGACGAGCCACTCGGCGACGTCCGTCGCCAGCGAGAAGCCCTGAGGCGCCAGCAGCGCCATCCGCTCGGTGTCGAAGCGCATCGTCGCGACCATGCCGGCGAAGGCGGGCAGGACGACCTGGAGGGTCGTGATCTGGTCGAAGACCGGCTCCTTGTCCTCCTGCAGGTCGCGGTTGTACGCCAGCGGCAGGCCCTTCAGGGTCGCGAGCAGCCCGGCGAGGTCGCCGATCAGCCGTCCCGCCTTGCCGCGGGTGAGCTCGGCGATGTCGGGGTTCTTCTTCTGCGGCATGATGCTCGAGCCGGTCGAGTAGCCGTCGTCGAGGCGGACGAAGCCGAACTCCTTCGTGTTCCAGATGATCACGTCCTCGGCGAAGCGCGAGAGGTCGACGCCGATCATGGCGGCCACGAACGCGAACTCGGCGACGACGTCGCGGGAGCTGGTGCCGTCGATGGAGTTCTCCGCGGGACGGTCCAGACCCAGCTCGTCGGCGACCAGCTGGGGGTCCAGCCCCAGGGTGGCGCCGGCGAGCGCTCCCCCGCCGTAGGGGGAGACGCGCGCGCGGGCCGACCAGTCGCGCAGACGCTCCAGGTCGCGCACGAGCGGCCAGGCGTGGGCCTGCAGGTGGTGGGCCAGCAGCACCGGCTGCGCATGCTGAAGGTGGGTGCGGCCGGGCATCACGGCGTCCCCTGCGCCCTCGGCCTGGGCCACGATGGCGTCGACGACGCGCAGGATGCCGTGAGCGATCGTGCGGGCGTGGTCGAGCAGGTAGAGACGCACCAGGGTCGCGATCTGGTCGTTGCGACTGCGGCCGGCGCGCAGCTTGCCGCCCAGCTCGGGGCCGACCTCGGCGATGAGAGCCTGCTCCAGTGCGCCGTGGACGTCCTCGTCCCCCGGCGCCGGCAGCAGGGTGCCGCCGGCGACCGCCGCGCCGATCGCGTCGAGACCCGCGTGCATGCGCGCGGCCTCGTCGGCGGTCAGGTACCCCGCGCGCTCGAGGGCGACGGCGTGCGCGTGGGAGCCGCGCAGGTCGTAGGGCGCGAGCGCCCAGTCGAAGTGCGTGGAGCGGCTGAGCGCGGCCAGCTCCGGAGAGGGGCCGGAGGCGAACCGCCCGCCCCACAGCGCGCCCTGATTCGTGCCCTCGCTCTTGCCTTCGCTCACCGGGTCAGCCTACCGGGCGGCAGCCGGGGCGATCAGGCCTGCTGGCGCAGCAGCCACACCAGCAGCGCCTTCTGCGCGTGCAGCCGGTTCTCCGCCTCGTCCCAGACGACGCTCTGCGGCCCGTCGATGACCTCCGCGTCCACCTCGAAGCCGCGGTCGGCGGGCAGGCAGTGCAGGAAGATCGCCTCCGGGTCGGCGAGGCTCATCAGCTCGGCGGTCACCTTGTACGGACCGAGGTCGCGCAGCCGCGCGAGCTTCTCCTCCTCCTTGCCCATCGACACCCAGGTGTCGGTCACGATGACGTCGGCGCCGGCGGCGGCTTCGAGCGCGTCGGTGTAGAGGGTGAGCGAACCGCCCGTGGTCTCGGCGATGCGGTCGGCGTCGGCGACCACGCCCTCGTCCGGCGCGTACGGCACCGGAGAGGCGATGCGCACGTGCATGCCCGCCACGACGCCCGCCAGCGCGCACGACTGCCCCATGTTGGTGCGGCCGTCGCCGAAGTAGGCGAGGGTCAGCCCCTTCAGCTCCCCCTTATGCTCGCGGATCGTGAGGAAGTCGGCGAGCAGCTGGCAGGGATGGAAGTCGTCGGACAGCGCGTTGATGACCGGGATACGGGTTCCGCGCGCCATCTCCTCGAGCCCCGACTGCGCGTAGGTGCGCCAGACGATCGCCGCGACCTGGCGCTCCATGACCCGGGCGGTGTCGGAGGGGGTCTCCTTGCCGCCGAGCTGGCTGTTGGCGGTCGTGATGATCAGCGGCGAGCCGCCGAGGTCGGCGATGCCGACCGCGAAGGAGACCCGGGTGCGGGTGGAGCTCTTGTCGAAGATCACCGCGACGGTCTGGGGACCCTCCAGCGGACGCTCGGCCCAGCGGTCGCGCTTGAGCTCGGCGGCGAGGTCGAGGATCTCGGCCTGCTCGGCGGGGGTCAGATCGTCGTCGCGCAGCAGATGACGGGTCACGTCGGCTCCTTCGGGTCGCTGTGTGCGGCGGCGGACGCCGCGGCGGCGGGGGTCTCGGGCACGAGCGCGTCCGCCGTGGTGGCCAGCGCGGCGGTGAACAGCCGCACGAACTCGTCGATCTCGACGTCCCCGATGATCAGCGGAGGGGCGATGCGCACGGTCGCCTCGTTCGCCGCGTTCACGATGAGACCGTGCTGCTGGGCGGCGGCGGTGACGCTGCCGGCGACCGGGTGCCTCAGCGCGACGCCGATGAGCAGCCCCCGGCCGCGCACCCCGGCGATCAGCGGGGAGTCGATCGACGCGATCGCGGCGCGCAGCTGCGCGCCGCGCACGGCCGCGTTGCGCACGAGGTCGGCGCGTTCGATCTCCTCCAGCACGGCGCCGGCCACCGCGGTCGCCAGCGCGTTGCCGCCGAAGGTGGACCCGTGCGTGCCGGGGTAGAACAGGTCGCTGGCGGCGCCGTAGGTGATCAGCGCTCCGATCGGGAACCCGCCGCCGATGCCCTTCGCGACCGTGATCGCGTCGGGCACGATGCCCTCGCGCTGGAAGGCGAACCACTCGCCGGTGCGTCCCGCGCCGGTCTGGATCTCATCGACGATCAGCAGTGCGCCGTGCGCGGCGGTGAGCTCGCGCGCGGCCTTCAGGTACCCCTCCGGCAGCTCGACGACGCCCGCCTCGCCTTTGATGGGCTCGACGAACAGGGCGGCGACCCGGTCGTCGAGCGCCGCCTCCAGCGCCTCCGCCGTGGAGTCGAGGAACTCCACGCCCGGCACCATGGGCTCGAACGGCTCCTGCATGTACGGCTTGCCGGTGAGGGCGAGCGTGCCCATCGTGCGCCCGTGGAAGGCGTCGCGCAGCGACAGGATGCGGGGTCGATCGGCGCCGCCGTGCAGTCGTGCGAGCTTGAACGCCGCCTCGTTGGCCTCGGCGCCGGAGTTGCCGAAGTAGACCCTGCCCGCCTCGCCGGCGCCCGAGATCCGCTTCAGACGGGCAGCGAGGGCGAGCTGCGGCGGGGTCGCGAAGTAGTTGGAGACGTGCGCGAGGGTCGCCGCCTGCTGTGCGACGGCCGTCACGAACGCCGGGTGCGCATGGCCGAGCGAGTCAACCGCGATGCCGGCGAGGAAGTCGAGGTAGCGGTTGCCCTCGGCATCCCACAGGTACGACCCCTCCCCCCGGACGAACATCGCGAGCCGGTCGCCGGCGTTGCGGACCAGGTCGCGCCCCGCGTCGAGCCGCCAGTCCTGCTCGGTCATTTCGCCACCACCTCGGTTCCGATGCCCTTCTGGGTGAAGATCTCGACGAGCACCGAGTGCGGCACGCGTCCGTCGATGATCGCGGCGGTCTCCACGCCCCCCTCGACGGCGTCGAGGCAGGCCTGCATCTTCGGGATCATGCCCGACTCCAGCCTCGGCATGAGATCGCGCAGCTCGCCCGCGGTCAGGTGCGAGACGAGCGAGTCGCGGCGGGGCCAGTCCGCGTACAGCCCCGGCACGTCGGTGAGCACGACGAGCTTGGTCGCCTCGAGCGCCACCGCGAGTGCGGCCGCGGCGGCATCCGCGTTGACGTTGAGCGAATGGCCCGGATGGTCGAGGTCCGGGGCGATGGAGGACACGACCGGGATGCGGCCGGCGTCCAGCTGGTCGAGGATCGGCTGCGGGTCGACCGTGACGACGTCGCCCACCCGGCCGAGGTCGTGCTCGACGCCCTCGACGACGACGCCGCGCCGGCGTCCGCCGAACAGCCCCGCGTCCTCGCCGCTCAGCCCGGTCGCGACCGGGCCGTGCGCGTTGATCTTGGCCACCAGCTGCGGGTTGATCTGCCCGGTGAGCACCATCCGCACCACGCCGATGGCCTCGGTGCTGGTCACCCGGTAGCCGCCCTTGAACTCGCTCGGGATCTCGAGCCGCTCGAGCATGCTCGAGATCTGCGGGCCGCCGCCGTGCACGACCACGGGCCGCACCCCGACGTAGCGCAGGTAGGCCATGTCGGCGGCGAAGGCGTCCTGCAGCTCCTCCGAGACCATCGCGTTGCCGCCGTACTTGACGACGACGATCTGGTCGCGGAACCGGCGCAGCCACGGCAGCGACTCGATGAGGGTCCGGGCCTTGACGCTGGCCTCGTCAGGGTCGGTGTCCTGCAGGTCGATCTCGGTCATGAGGAGTAGGCGCTGTTCTCGTGCACGTAGTCGTGGGTCAGGTCGTTGGTGAGGATCCTCGCGACGGCGTCGCCGACCTTCAGATCGATGGCGACGTGGGTCGCACGCGGGGTGAGGTCGACCTCCTCGCGGGGCCTGTCCGGGCCGCCGGCGGTGCACACGCGCACATCGTTCATCCACACGTCGACGTCGTACGGGTCGAAGGCGGCGTCGGTCGTGCCGATCGCGGCGAGCACCCGGCCCCAGTTCGGGTCGCCTCCGAAGATCGCGGCCTTGAACAGGTTGTTGCGGGCGACCGCGCGCCCCACCTCGACCGCGTCGGGCTCGGAGGCGGCGCCTCGCACCTCGATCGTGATGTCGTGGCTGGCGCCCTCGGCGTCGCGCTGCAGCTGCGTCGCGAGGTCGAGACAGACCTCGGTCAGCGCATCGACGACCTCGTGCGGGGCGGGGGCGATGCCGCTGGCGCCGGAGACGAGCAGGGTGACCTGGTCGTTGGTGGACATGCACCCGTCGGAGTCGAGCCGGTCAAAGCTCACCTTCGTGGCCCGGCGCAGCGCGGCGTCGGCGGCAGCGGCGTCCAGCACCGCGTCGGTCGTGATCACCACGAGCATCGTCGCAAGCCCCGGCGCCAGCATGCCGGCGCCCTTGGCCATGCCGCCGACGGTCCAGCCGTCACGGGCGACGACGGCGCGTTTGGCGTGCGTGTCGGTGGTCATGATGGCCTCGGACGCCGCGACGCCGCCGTCGGCGGACAGCTGCGCGGCCGCCGCCACGACGCCATCGAGCACCTTGCCGCGGAACACCTCGTCGCCGGTGCCGATCAGGCCCGTGGAGCACACGAGCACGTCCCCGGCGCTGACGCCGAGCACCTCGCCGGCCTTCTCGGCGGTCTGGTGCGTCGTCTGGAACCCGAAGGAGCCGGTGAAGCAGTTCGCCCCGCCGGAGTTGAGCACGACCGCTTCGACGACGCCGTCGGCGACCGCCCGCTGCGACCAGAGGATCGGGTTGGCCTTGGCCCGGTTGCTCGTGAACACCGCGGCACCGACCTTGAGCGGGCCCCGGTTGACGACGAGTGCGACGTCCTTGCCGCCGGATGACTTCAGCCCCACGGCCACGCCGGCGGCTTCGAATCCCTGCGCTGCGGTCACGCTCACGGCGCCACTCCGTTCACGGTGAGGGCGCGGTCCTCGGGCAGGCCCAGCGCGATGTTCATGGACTGGACGGCGGCGCCCGCGGTGCCCTTGACGAGGTTGTCGACCGCCGCGACGACGACCACACGGTTCGCGGCGCGGTCGATCGCCAGCCCCAGCAGCGCGGTGTTGGCGCCGAGCACGTCGGCGGTGCGGGGCAGCTGCCCCTGCGGCAGCAGCTGCACGAAACGCTCGCCCGCATAGGCCCGCTCCCAGGCGGCGCGGATCTCGGCGTCCGTCGCCCCGGGCGCGATGGGGGCGGTGGAGGTGGCGAGGATGCCCCGGGCCATCGGCACGATCACCGGGGTGAACGAGATGCGGATGTCGTCGGCGTCGGCTGCGCCGGTCGCGGCGAGCGCCTGCACGATCTCGGGGATGTGCCGGTGCGTGCCGCCGACGGCATAGGGGTTCGCGGAGCCCAGGATCTCGCTGCCCAGCAGGTGCGGCTTGAGGCTCTTGCCCGCCCCGGAGGGCCCGACGGCGAGCACGCTCACGATGTCGCCGGGATCGATGACGCCGGCCGCCACGCCCGGCGCGAGGCTGAGGCTCACGGTGCTCGCGTTGCAGCCGGGCGCCGCGATCCGCGTCGCCCCGGCGAGCCGCTCGCGCTGCTTCCCGCCGGCGACGGGCAGCTCCGGGACGCCGTAGGTCCACGGCTCGTGGAACGCGCCGCCGTAGAACGCCTCCCAGGCCGCCGGCGAGGTGAGCCGGTGGTCGGCGCCCGCGTCGATGACGAGGGGCACCCCGCCGAGCGCGTCCGTGTACCGGCCGGACTGCCCGTGCGGCAGCGCGAGGAAGACGATGTCGTGCCCGGCGAGGTTCTCCGGCGTCGTGTCCCGCAGCGTCAGGTGGGCGAGGTCGCGCAGGTGCGGCTGGTGCACGGCGAGCGGCTGCCCGGCGTTCGCGTGCGCGGTGACCGTGCGGATCTCGACGTCGGGGTGCGCGGCGAGCAGGCGCAGGATCTCGCCGCCCGCGTAGCCGGACGCGCCGGAGACGGCGACCGAATAGGTCATGGTTCCACCTTAGAGTCTGGGGTTCGGGGCTGCGGGCGGCGACGCCCGCACCCGCGCATGCGGGGGTTCCGCCGCAGGGCGGAACGCGGGGTCGCCTACGATCGGCGGTCGCCCAGACGTCGACGCGCGGACACGACGCTCACGGGGAGCGTCGTGTGGCCGGTGGGCGCCGAAGGCATGCGCCGACCCTAACGGCCGGCCGGCCGCATCCGCAACTCGGCGCCGCGGGTGTCGAATCTCGCTGCGCCTGCCGCCGCTCCGTCGGCCATGTCCCACTTCGGCGCGGTAAATGGCCGGAATACCGCGCCGAAGTGGGACATACCCCGGATGGGTGCCGGGGCACGGTCAGTCGCGCAGGGTGGCGCCGAACCGGGATGCGGCCGCCGCCACGCCGGCGAGCTTCGCCTCGGTCGCCTCGGCCGCCGTCAGCGTGCGGTCCTCGGCGCGGAAGCGCAGCGCGAACGTCAGGCTCTTCGCGCCGTCCGCCACCCCCTGCCCGCGGTAGTCGTCCACGAGCCGCAACGACTCCAGCAGCGCCCCGGCGCCCTCCGACAGCGCGGCGCCGACCTCCGCCGCCGGC
>JASGDW010000093.1:0-4439 GCA_047606965.1 Microbacterium sp. | reverse complement strand
TCTCGGCCATCGCGTCGTACCCGGTCGTGCCGGCCACAGCCCACTCCGGCCGCAGCCGCTCGGGATGGTCGGTCGCGCTGTGCTCCAGGATCTTCTCGACCCACACCGGGATGCCGCCGGTGGCCGCCGCGAGCCGGTCGAGATAGCCGCCGGGGTCGGCCAGCCCGTCCGGGTGGTCGACGCGCAGACCGTCGACGAGTCCTCCCCGCACCCAGCGCAGGATCTCGGCGTGGGCCCGGGCGAACACCTCGGGGAGCTCGACGCGCACCCCGGCGAGGGTCGTCACCGCGAAGAAGCGCCGGTAGTTCAGCTCGGTCTGCTCGTCGCGCCAGAACCGCAGCTCGTAGTGCTGCCGGTCGAGGATCTCGGGCAGCTGCGCGACCGGATCGTGGATGCCGTCGAGCGAGCCGTCCGCCAACGGCAGCAGATGGTCGAAGTACCGCAGCACGCCAGCCTCGGCATCCGTTCCGTCTCCGTGGAGATGCACATCTTTCCCCGTGGAACCCGCACCTCGACGGAGACGGACGGGGGAAGGGGCGGGGGCCGCCACCCGGATGTCGGCGAGCGCCTCGGCGGGCGGGGCGGCGAGGATCGGCAGCCGCACCCTCCCGCCGCCGAACTCCCAGTCGATGTCGAAGGCCTCGGCGTGCGGCGACGCGCGCCCGCGGCGCAGCACGTCCCACCACCACGGGTTCTCGGCCGGCACCGCGACGCCCATGTGGTTGGGCACGATGTCCACGAGCACGCCCAGACCGCCCTCGTGCGCGGCCGCGGCGAACCGGGCGAGCCCCGCCGCGCCGCCGCGCGCCGGATCGACCTGCGACGGGTCGACGACGTCGTAGCCGTGGTCCGAGCCGGTCGTCGCGCGCAGCAGCGGCGAGAGGTAGGCCCACGAGACCCCGAGGTCGCGCAGGTAGGGCAGGACAGCGGCCGCCGCATCCAGGTCGAACGCCGCCCTGATCTGCAGGCGGTACGTGGATGCCGGCGGCCGCGTCATCGCGGCGGCTCCGAGCGCGGGGCGGTGCCGGGCACCACGTCGATCGCGCCCGTCAGCGCCTGCGCGAGCGAGGCGGCGACGGAGTGGTCGACCTCGGGCTCCGGATCGGTGTGCGCGCAGAGCACCATGAGCGACTTCGGCTCGATGGACAGGGTCTGGCCCGGCTCGATCGGCATCGTGTTCGCGCGTTCCCCGGCCGTGTCGACCAGCACGTCCCACTTCGGCGAGAAGTCGACGTCCGGCAGGGTGAACTCGACCGGCCCGTCGCCCGCGTTGAACAGCACGCCGAAGTGCGTGTCGGTGATCGGCTCGCCGCGGCGGTCGCGCTCGCGGATGCCGTCGCCGTTGAGGAACACCCCGACGGCGCGGCCGAATCCGGCGTCCCAGTCCTCCGGCTCCATGAGCGAGCCGTCCGGCCGCAGCCAGACGATGTCGGGCACGCTCATGCCCTCCTCCAGCCGCACCGGGCGACCGTTGAAGAACCGCCGGCGCCGGAACGTGGGGTGCTCCCGGCGCAGCCGGGCCAGCGCCGCGGTGAACTCGACGAGCGGCTGGTCGACGGCGTCCCAGTCGACCCAGGTGATCTCGTTGTCCTGCGCGTAGCCGTTGTTGTTGCCCAGCTGGGTGCGGCCCAGCTCGTCGCCGTGCAGCAGCATCGGCACGCCCTGCGAGAGCAGCAGGGTGGCGATGAAGTTGCGCTGCTGCCGGGCGCGCAGGGTCAGGACGGCCGTGTCGTCGGTGGGACCCTCGACGCCGCCGTTGAACGACCTGTTGTCGTCCGCGCCGTCGCGGCCGTCCTCGCCGTTCGCCTCGTTGTGCTTCTCGTTGTACGAGACGAGGTCGCGCAGCGTGAAGCCGTCGTGGGCGGTGACGAAGTTGATGGATGCCACCGGTCGCCGCCCGGAGTGCTCGTACAGGTCGGCGGAACCGGTCAGACGCGAGGCGAACTCGCCGAGGGTCGCCGGCTCACCCCGCCAGAAGTCGCGCACGGTGTCGCGGAACCGGCCGTTCCACTCCGTCCACTGCGGCGGGAAGTTGCCCACCTGATAGCCGCCGGGGCCGACGTCCCACGGCTCGGCGATGAGCTTGACCTGGCTGACCACCGGATCCTGCTGCACGAGCTCGAAGAACGCCGCCAGCCGGTCGACCTCGTAGAACTCGCGGGCCAGGGTCGCCGCCAGGTCGAAACGGAATCCGTCGACGTGCATGTCCAGCACCCAGTACCGCAGCGAGTCCATGATCAGCTGCAGCGTGTGGGGGTTGCCGACGTTCAGGCTGTTCCCGGTGCCGGTGTAGTCGGTGTAGTAGCGCTTGTCGTTGTGCTCGAGGCGGTAGTAGGCCTCGTTGTCGATGCCGCGCATGCTCAGCGTGGGACCCAGCTGGTTGCCCTCGGCGGTGTGGTTGTAGACGACGTCCAGGATCACCTCGATGCCGGCGGCGTGCAGCGCCCGCACCATGCCTTTGAACTCCTGCACCTGCTGGCCGCGCTGACCCGTCGAGGAGTACGTGTTCTGCGGGGCGAGGAAGGCGATCGTGTTGTAGCCCCAGTAGTTCGACAGGCCCTTCTCCTGCAGGGTCGAGTCGTTCACGAACTGGTGCACCGGCATGAGCTCGATCGCGGTGACGCCGAGCTTGTGCAGGTGCTCGATGATCGCGGGGTGGGCGATGGCGCTGTAGGTTCCGCGGATCTCCTCCGGGATCGCCGGATGCCGCGCGGTCAGCCCCTTGACGTGGGCCTCGTAGATGAAGGTCTCTGAGTACGGCGTCTTCGGCTGGCGGTCGCCGCCCCAGTCGAAGAAGGGGTTGATGACCACGCCCTTCATCATGCGGGTCGCGGAGTCGACGTCGTTGCGGGAGTCGGGCTCGCCGAAGGTGTACCCGAACACCTCCTGCCCCCACTCGACCTGGCCCTCGACGGCCTTCGCATAGGGGTCGAGCAGCAGCTTGTTCGGGTTGAAGCGCTTGCCGGAGGCCGGATCGTACGGCCCGTGCACGCGATAGCCGTACCGCTGGCCCGGGCCGATGTTGGGCAGGTACGCGTGCCAGACGAACGCGTCGACGTCGACCAGCTCGACGCGGGTCTCCTTGCCGCGGTCGCCGAACAGGCAGAGCTCGACGCGTTCGGCGCCCTCGCTGAACAGTGCGAAGTTGGTGCCGTTTCCGTCGAAGGTGGCCCCCAACGGGTAGGCCGATCCGGGCCAGACTTGCACGCATTCCCCCTCGCCGGTGTGGGATCCCACCCTAGCCGAGTCGCGTTGCGCGTCCGCCCCTGGCGCCGAGGGTCAGGTGGCGCCACGGGGCGGATCGAGGGCGAGGGCGACGCGCTCGTCGAGGTAGCGCGCGAGCGGGATCGGGGCGCCGCGCGGGCTCCAGGCGACGAGCACGACGCCGTCGCGGACGACGAGCGGGGCGGATGCCGCAGAAGCCGGCACGTCGGCGACCGCGTCCAGGTCGAGCTCGCGCCAGCCGACGTGCACGGTCTGGCCCTCGGCGAACCCGCCGCGGAAGGCTGCCGCCGCCACCTCGGAGCGCTCGCGCTGAGACTCGGCGGCGAACCCGCGGCGCACCTCCTCACGTGCGCGGACGATCTCGCCGGTCGCCAGCAGGGCGTCGTCGCTCAGCAGCAGGACCCCCAGGTGCCAGGCGGTGCCGGCGGGCCACAGTCGCGGGGCGCGGGAGATGCCGAGCACCCTCTTCGGCGCGCGCCACTGGCCGAGGGCCTCGCGGGGGACCGGGGCGAGCCGGGCGCGCGCGGCGCCCAGCATCCCGTCGATGTCCTCCCGCTCGCCCACCCCGCCCACGCTACCCGCGCGCGACGCCGAGGGGCGGCGCCCTGTGTCGCAGGATGCCGCCGGTGTCGCAGGACCGGGTGAGGATCCTGCGACCGGCCGCGGACACGCACGGCGCGGCGGACACCGCTCCCGCGCGTCAGCGGAGGGTGAGCGGGGACCACACGCCCGGCGCGGGGAGCGGCGCGGCGCGCACCTCGACGGCGTCCGGGCCCACCGATGCCGCGCACACCAGCAGCGAGAGCGTGGGATAGCCGTGCGGCGTGTTGTCGCGGATGATCGCGCGGTCGTCGAGCGGCCCGAGTGCGGCGCTGCGCTCGAGCACCGCGAGCCACGGCGCGTACCACTCGGGCCCGTCGGCCGGGGGCGCGAGCCGGAAGCGCGCGAGCCAGTGGGCGATGCGGGCGGTCGCCGGGTCGTCGACCTCGTCGTGCGCGATCATGTGCGTGCCCGGCGGGATCCGGGCGATCCTGCGCTCGGCGCCGTCCCACGACACCACCCGCGCCGCGTCCGGCGAGACCTCGAGCAGGTTGAAGCCGCGCGTCGGCGGCTCCTCGCCCGGCGAGCGGCCGGCCACCGACTCCAGCGGGAGCACGCCGCGGGAGGGGGCGGCGTCGGCCGGGGTGCCGCGGTCGGCGCGGTTCAGCAGCACC
>JASGDW010000092.1:0-2994 GCA_047606965.1 Microbacterium sp. | reverse complement strand
GCCGCGAGAGCGCTGTCGTAGGCCCGGCGGCGCGCGGGGCGCAGCAGCGCGTCCTCGGCCTGCGCGAGGTGCGCGCGCACCTGCCCCGCGACGGCCCGGGTCCGCCCGCGGGGATGACGGGATCTGCGCTCCCATGCCCGGTGCTGCGCCCGGATCGCGTCGGCCACGGTGGTCGGGTCGGCGTCCCGGGCGACCCGGAGGAGCTCGTAGTAGTCGACGAACGTCATGGTGTGGTCGCGGGCCTGTGAGCCCGCCGATGTCTCGCAGGGCTCGGCGGAGCGCGCCACCCGCCGTCTCCTCTGCCCCCAAAGCCTGGGAATTCCGCGCTCCGGTCGCCATAGTAGTGGAAATGAGCATGTTTACATGCCTATGTGCGAGATATGGTCTTGCCAGGCTGGACGGATGCCGGATTCGACGGATGTCTGGGAGCGGTACGCGCGCGAGCTGGGGGTGCGGCTGCAGCGTGCGCGGGCGGCGCGGGGGATCAGCCAGGAGCGCGCCGCCTACGCCGCCGGGATATCCGTGTTCACGTACCGGAAGCTGGAGAAGGGCGAGTCCAACCCGGGCACGCCGGCGAACCCGCGGCTGCGGACGCTCATCGGGCTGTGCGAGGTCCTCGGCGTGGCACCGGCGGATCTGCTTCCCCCCGATCTGCCGACGGGATGAACCGGCGTGGACGATGTCGGGGCGTGCTGGTGTAATGACCGTGTGCCCGATCGACTCGCCCGACATGTGAGGGGTCCCGATGAGTCCGACGTGGCAACGCACCCCCTGTCCGCCGTGGTGCGTCGGCGAGCACCGAGAGGACGACCATCCCGACGACCGCGTGCATCGCTCGGCGGGCGTGACCGTGCCCGTCGTGAGCCGACGTCTCCTCGGCGCCGACCCGGTGCGGCATCAGGTCGCCCGGCAGGAGTTCGAGGTGGGGCTCTCACGGCGTGACGACGCGGACACGACCTGGCTGTATCTCGGGGCGGGCCCCGACGAGAGCGTGGAGGTGTCGCTGGAGAGCAGCGCGGGTCTGCTGCGAGCGCTGGAGTCGACGCTGGACCGCGGCGGCATCGTGCCGGGCGCCGTGCCGGCCGACGACGGCGACGCGTCGCCGCACCCGGGCGACGACCGGGGATAATCGACCGCGGCGGATCTCCGCCGCAGCGAAGGAGCATCCGCGTGGCCGAGCACCTCATCGCCCTGGACCAGGGCACGACATCCACCCGTGCGATCGTCTTCGACCCCCGAGGGCGGATCGTGGCCAGCGCCCAGCGGGAGCACGAGCAGATCTTCC
The DNA here is from genome assembly GCA_047606965.1 of Microbacterium sp. Classification (GTDB taxonomy): domain Bacteria; phylum Actinomycetota; class Actinomycetes; order Actinomycetales; family Microbacteriaceae; genus Microbacterium. The sequence goes on along the minus strand of JASGDW010000092.1, from coordinate 1,709 downwards.
CGCGTGCGGGGCGGGTCGAGCACGACGCCGCCGAGATCTGGACCAACACGGTATGGGCGCTGCGCAACGCGCTGGAGTCGGCCCGGCTCGCCGCGACCGACATCGCCGGCCTGGGCATCACGAACCAGCGCGAGACGGCGATCGTGTGGCACCGGCGCACCGGGCGGCCGGTGCACAACGCCCTGGTGTGGCAGGACACCCGCACGCAGCCGGCGATCGACCGGCTCGCCGGCGAGCACGGCGACTACGCGCGATACGCCGAGATCACCGGGCTGCCGCTGGCGACCTATTTCTCGGCGTCGAAGATCGCATGGATCCTCGACCGCGTGCCGGGGGCGCGGGCCGCCGCCGAGGCGGGCGAGCTGCTGTTCGGCACGCCCGACACCTGGCTGGTGTGGAACCTCACCGGCGGCGCACGTCACGTCACCGACGTCAGCAACGCCAGTCGCACGCTCCTCATGGACCTGCGGACCCTCGACTGGTCCGACCCGATGCTGGAGGTGTTCCGCATCCCCCGCGCCATGCTGCCGGAGATCGTGCCCTCCTCCGCCGTCGTGGGCGAGATCGCCGACCCGGCACCGCTCGCGGGCATCCCCGTCGCGGGCATCCTCGGTGATCAGCAGGCCGCGACCTTCGGCCAGGCCGCGTTCGAGGCCGGCGAGTCGAAGAACACCTACGGCACCGGCAACTTCCTGCTCGTGGCCACCGGCGAGCGGATCGTGCACTCGCAGCATGGGCTGATCACGACCGTCGCCTATCAGCGCGAGGGGGAGGCCGCGCGCTACGCGGTCGAGGGGTCGATCGCCGTCACCGGCTCGCTCGTGCAGTGGCTGCGCGACAACCTCGGCATGTTCGCGGAGTCGAGCGAGGTGCAGCGGCTGGCGGAGTCGGTCGACGACAACGGCGGCGCCTACTTCGTGCCGGCCTTCTCGGGGCTGTTCGCCCCCTACTGGCGGCCCGACGCCCGCGGCACGCTCGTGGGGCTCACCCGCTACGTCAACAAGGCGCACGTCGCGCGCGCGGCGCTGGAGGCCACGGCGTTCCAGTCCCTCGACGTGATCGACGCGGTCATCGCCGACACCGGGCGCCCGCTGACCGAGCTCCGGGTCGACGGCGGCATGACCCGCAACGGCCTGCTCATGCAGTTCCAGGCCGACATCCTGGGCATCCCGGTCGTGCGGCCCGAGGTGATCGAGACGACCGCGCTGGGCGCGGCGTACGCGGCGGGCCTGGCGACCGGGGTGTGGCGCGGGCTCGACGAGCTGCGCGCGCACTGGCGCGAGGGGCGGCGCTGGGAGCCGCGGATGGACCCGGCCGAGCGGGACCGCCGCATCCGGATGTGGCGCAAGGCCGTGCGCCGCTCCTTCGACTGGGTCGACGACGACGCCCGCGTGCTCATGGGCACGACCGAGTAGCGCCGTCGTGGCGGCGGCCCAGGGCGCCGCTATCTGAGCAGGCGCGAGCGCCGCCGGTCGGCCAGGAGTCTGCCGCCGGTCTGGCACCTCGGGCAGTATTCGAGGCTGCTGTCGGCGAAGAACACGCTGCGCACCTCGTCGCCGCACACCGGGCACGGCTCGCCGCGCCGGCCGTGCACGCGCATGCCGCGTCGTTTGGCGTCCTTCAGGTCGGCGGGCGGGCGGCCGGAGGCGGTCGCCACCGCGTCGGCGAGCGTGTCGCGGATCGCGGCGAACAGCGTGTCGATCTCGCCG
>JASGDW010000091.1:0-7651 GCA_047606965.1 Microbacterium sp. | reverse complement strand
GCGACCTGATCGAGGACACCGAGGCCGTGGTGCCGGCGGACGCCGTGGGGTTCACGATGCTGCAGCGTCAGCTCGAGTCGCTCCTCGACTCGCTCAGCGAGCGCGAGGCGGGCGTGATCCGCATGCGCTTCGGCCTGGGCGACGGGCAGCCCAAGACGCTCGACCAGATCGGCGACACCTTCGGGGTGACGCGGGAGCGCATCCGGCAGATCGAGTCCAAGACGATGGCGAAGCTCCGCCACCCGTCGCGGTCGCAGTCGCTGCGGGACTACCTCGAGTGAGCGAAGCCGCGACGCCCCGGGCGAACGAGGGCAAGGCGCTGACGACCGAGGTCGAGGGCGCGGTCTATCAGCGCATCCCGATCCGCACCCGGGTCGTCCTTCCCGGCGACGTGCTCGACCCGTTCATCGCGGAGTACGCCGCGGACGCGGTGGCACCCGGGGATGTGCTGTTCGTCACGGAGAAGATCGTGGCGATCACGCAGGGCCGCTCGTATCCGGTGGCGGAGATCCGGCCCCGCCGGCTCGCCTTCTTCCTCTCGAAATATGTGACCCGCACCCCGCACGGCATCGGGCTGGGCATGCCGGAGACGATGGAGATGGCGCTGCGCGAGTGCGGGACGCCCCGCATCCTGCTCGCCGCGGCCGTCTCGGCGGTGACGAAGCTGTTCGGGCGCAAGGGCGACTTCTACCGGATCGCCGGCGACAAGGCGCGTGCCATCGACGGTCCGACCAGCGGCACGATCCCGCCGTACAACAAGGCGGTGGTGCTGGGGCCCCGACGTCCGCGCGAGGTCTCCGCGCATCTGCGGACGCTGCTGCCGGCGGGCGTGGACGTCGCGGTCGTCGACATCAACGACCTGGGCGGGAACATCCTCGGCTCGACGCTCAACCGTGCCGGCGAGAGGCGCCTGGTCGCGATCCTGCGCGACAACCCGCTCGGGCAGGGTCACCAGTCGACCCCGCTGGGCATCGTCCGCCGCCTCTGACCTCCCGGTCGCCGGATCAGATCAGACCGCGTCGGCCAGGCGCGCGGTCTCGTCGTGCCAGCTGGACGCGACGGCGCGGAGCTTCTCCTCGTACTTGCGGCCGTGGTGGGCGCAGAACAGCAGCTCGCTGCCGTTGACCTCGGCGGCGATGTAGGCCTGCGCGCCGCAGGAGTCGCAACGGTCCGCGGCGGTAAGGCGGAACGCGAGAACCGGGGCCTGATCGGGTGCGGTCGTGGTGTTCATCGCGCTGCCTCCTCCGGGTTCGTGCGCTGGATGGTCGTTCCATACAACCACGCGGATGTTTCCGGGATGCCGCGATCGGGTCACATTTCGCTGTCCGCGTATCCGGTCCCGGGCGGGCCGTGTCCGTGCCCGGGAGCCCCCCGGGCCGCGGATACGCTTGAGGATTGTGACCGCCGAATACTCCGCCCACCATCTGCAGGTCCTGGAGGGGCTCGAGGCGGTCCGCAAGCGTCCCGGCATGTACATCGGCTCCACCGATTCGCGCGGTCTGATGCACTGCCTGTGGGAGATCATCGACAACTCCGTCGACGAGGCGCTGGCCGGCAACGGATCCCGGATCGAGATCGTCCTGCACGCGGACGGGAGTGTAGAGGTGCGCGACAGCGGCCGCGGCATCCCGGTCGACATCGAGCCGCGCACCGGCCTCACCGGTGTCGAGGTCGTCTTCACCAAGCTGCACGCGGGCGGCAAGTTCGGCGGCGGCTCGTACGCCGCGTCGGGCGGTCTGCACGGGGTGGGCGCCTCGGTCGTGAACGCGCTGTCGGAGCGGCTCGAGGTCGAGGTCGACCGCGGTGGCAAGACCTGGGCCATGTCGTTCCACCGCGGCGAGCCGGGCCTGTTCGCCGACGTCGGCGGGCCGCGCCCGGATGCCGCCTTCACCCCGTTCCGGGACAAGAGCGAGCTGCGGGTCGTCGGCCGGGCGGCCAAGGGGGCGACGGGCACCCGCATCCGCTACTGGGCCGATCGGCAGATCTTCACGAAGGACGCCGCCTTCTCGCTGGACGACCTCGTGCAGCGCGTGCGTCAGACGGCGTTCCTCGTGCCGGGGCTCGAGATCGTGCTGCGCGACGAGCGTGCCGTCGATGCCGCGCCCGTGGAGTCGGTCTACCGCTTCGATGGCGGGATCTCGGAGTTCGTGGACTTCCTCGCGCCCGACTCGGCGGTCACCGACACCTGGCGGCTGACCGGGACGGGCACGTTCACCGAGACGGTGCCGGTGCTGCAGGCGTCCGGGGCGATGGTGCCGACCGCCCTGGAGCGCGAGTGCCGGGTCGATGTCGCGCTGCGCTGGGGCACCGGCTACGAGACGGTGAACCGTTCCTTCGTGAACATCATCGCGACGCCGAAGGGCGGCACCCATCAGCAGGGCTTCGAGCAGGGCCTCATGAAGGTGCTGCGCACGCAGGTCGATCAGAACGCCCGGCGGCTGAAGGTCGGCAACGACAAGCTGGAGAAGGACGACATCCTCGCTGGCCTCACCGTCGTTCTCACGGTGCGCCTGCCCGAGCCGCAGTTCGAGGGACAGACGAAGGAGGTGCTGGGGACCCCGGCGGTGCGTCAGATCGTGTCCGTCGTCGTCGCGAAGGAGCTGACGGCGCGGTTCGCCTCGGCCAAGCGCGACGACAAGGCGCAGACCGCCCTGCTGCTGGACAAGATCGTCTCCGAGATGAAGGCGCGCATCTCGGCGCGCACCCACAAAGAGACCCAGCGACGCAAGAACGCGCTGGAGTCGTCCTCGCTGCCGGCCAAGCTCGTGGACTGCCGCTCGAACGACGTCGCCGACTCGGAGCTGTTCATCGTCGAGGGCGACTCCGCGCTGGGCACTGCGAAGCTCGCGCGCAACAGCGAGTACCAGGCGCTGCTGCCGATCCGCGGCAAGATCCTCAACGTGCAGAAGGCGTCTGTGAGCGACATGCTCTCCAACGCCGAGTGCGCGTCGATCATCCAGGTGATCGGCGCCGGGTCGGGCCGCTCCTTCGACCTCGATGCGGCCCGCTACGGCAAGGTCATCCTGATGAGCGACGCCGACGTCGACGGCGCGCATATCCGCACCCTGCTGCTCACGCTGTTCTTCCGCTACATGCGCCCGCTCGTGGAGGCCGGCCGAGTGTACGCGGCCGTGCCGCCGCTGCACCGCGTCGTCGCGATCAACCCGGGCTCGAAGCCGAACGACACGATCTATACCTACGGCGAGGCGGAGCTGCACGAGCTGCTGGGGCGGCTGACGAAGCAGGGCAGGCGCTGGCAGGAACCGGTGCAGCGGTACAAGGGACTCGGCGAGATGGACGCCGATCAGCTCGCCGTCACGACGATGGACCGTTCCGGGCGCACCCTGCGTCGGGTGCAGGTGACCGACGCCGAGCAGCACGCCGCCGTGTTCGACCTGCTGATGGGCAACGAGGTCGCGCCGCGCCGTGACTTCATCGTCTCGTCCAGTGACCGGCTCGCACGCGAGCGCATCGACGCCTGACGGCCGCGGATCCCTCCCCGCGAGCCCCCCTCGCCTCCCTCCTGTCCCGTCCTTCTTCGCGAGAGAGCTTCCTGGAGCCGAGACAGCATGTTCCGTGTGCGGTCTCGGCCGCGAGTTGCAGTCTCGCGGGACGGGAGGGCGGGTGCGGGGACGTGGAGAGGCGGGGGATCAGGCGATCGGGGCGCCGATGGCGGCGACGGCGGCGTCGAGGGGCTGACCCGAGGCGTCCCGCTTGGCGCCGGGCTCGGGCAGGGTGCGCACCGCGCCGTCGGCGGCGAGGGCGCGGGGCTGTGCGCCGACCCACGCGAGCATCAGCTGGTCCTCGCCCTTCAGGAACCGCTGCGCCCGCACGCCGCCGGTCGCGCGGCCCTTCGGCGGGAACTCGTCGAACGCCGACACCTTGCCGCTGCCGGTGTCGGTCCCGGGCAGCGCCTGGGACGAGCCGGCGAGGGTCACCACGACGGCGTCGGATGCCGCGTCCACAGCGCCGAAGAACACGACGGAGGCGCCGGGCGAGAGGCGGATGCCGGCCATACCGCCGGCCGCGCGGCCCTGTGGCCGCACGCTTGAGGCGTCGAAGCGCAGCAGCTGCGCGTCGGAGGCCACGAACACGAGCTCGGCGCCGTCGGGCGCGGTCACGGCGCCCACGACCCGGTCACCGGGCTTGAGCGCGATGATCTCGACTTCGTGCTTGTTGAGGGGGAGCTCGGTCGCGGCCACTCGTTTGACGGTGCCGCTCGCGGTGCCGATCGCGATGACCGGCTCGGCGACCAGCGGTACGAGCGCGACGACGTGCTCCCCGCCTGCGAGTCCCACGTACTGGTCGGCCCTGGTCCCCGCCGCGAGCTGCACGGCGTTGCCGGGCACCGACGGCAGATCCACCGGGGAGAACCGGACCAGGCGTCCGGCGCTCGTGACCGCCCCCAGCTCGCCGCGCACGGTCGTGTCCACCGCGGAGCGCACGGCGTCGTGCTTCGCGCGGCGCGTGGGGGCGACGACGCCGCCCTCCGGGGAGAGCACGGCACGCACCATGCGGCCGGTCGCCGACAGATACACGCGGCACGGGTCGTCGGCCAGTCGCAGATCGGCGGCGGCCGCCGTGCCGCGCGCGGCCACGGGGCCACCGTCCAGCAGCAGCGTGCGCCGGGGTGTGCCGTAGGTCTCCGCCGCGGCATCCAACTCCCGGGCGACCTGGGCGCGCAGCAGCGCATCGCTGCCCAGCAGCTCTTCGAGGCTCGCGATCTCCGCCTGCAGCTGATCGCGCTCCGCCTCCAGCTCGATGCGCGAGAACCTGGTGAGTCGGCGCAGCCGCAGCTCGAGGATGTACTCCGACTGCGGCTGGCTGAGGTCGAACACGTCCATGAGCCGCGTGCGTGCCTGCTCGGCGTCGTCGGACGCGCGGATGACCTGGATGACCTCGTCGATGTCCAGGATCGCGATCAGCAGCCCCTCGACCAGGTGCAGCCGCTCGCGCCGCCGCGCCAGGCGATAGCGCGAGCGGCGCGTGACGACCTGGATGCGGTGGTCCAGGTAGACCCGCAGCAGTTCGAGCAGTCCGAGGGTGCGCGGCTGACCGCCCACGAGCGCGTTGTTGTTGATGCCGAACGACTCTTCCATCGGGGTCAGCCGGAACAGCTGCTCCCGCACCGCGTTCGGGTCGAAGCCGGTCTTGATCCCGATGACCATGCGCAGGCCGTGACGCCGGTCGGTGAGGTCGGTGACGTCGGAGATGCCGGTGAGCTTCTTCGCGTTCACCGCGTCCTTGATCTTCTCGATCACCCGCTCGGGGCCGACCATGTAGGGCAGCTCGGTCACGACGATGCCGGTCCGGCGCGGGCCCAGCTGCTCGATCGAGGTCTTCGCGCGGGTGCGGAACGTGCCCCGCCCGCTCGTATAGGCGTCCCGGATGCCGTCGAGCCCGACGATGATGCCGCCGGAGGGCAGGTCCGGTCCGGGAACGAACTCCATGAGCTCCTCGAGCGTCGCCTCCGGATGCTGCAGCAGGTGCGTGGCGGCGGCGACCACCTCGATGAGGTTGTGCGGGGCCATGTTGGTGGCCATGCCCACCGCGATGCCGGTCGTGCCGTTGACGAGCAGGTTCGGGAAGGCGGCCGGCAGCACCTCGGGCTGCATGATCTGGCCGTCGTAGTTCGGGACGAAGTCGACGACGTCCTCGTCGAGGTCCTGGGTCAGGGCGAGCGCGGCCGGCGCCAGCCGTGCCTCGGTGTAGCGGGACGCAGCCGGGCCGTCGTCGAGGGAACCGAAGTTGCCGTGCCCGTCCACCAGCGGCACACGCAGGGCGAACGCCTGGGCCAGCCTCACCAGCGCGTCGTAGATCGGCGCATCGCCGTGCGGATGGAGCTTGCCCATGACCTCGCCGACCACGCGCGCGCTCTTGACATGGCCGCGGTCGGGGCGAAGGCCCATCTCGGCCATCTGGTACAGGATGCGGCGCTGCACCGGCTTCAGCCCGTCGCGGGCATCGGGCAGTGCCCGGGAATAGATGACCGAGTAGGCGTACTCGAGGTATGAGCCCTGCATCTCGGTCGACAGGTCGATGTCCTCGATGCGGCCTTCGGTGGGAGACGGATCGGAACGCGGAGATGGCATGGGCGAGCAGGGACCTCGGGTCGGTGGTGGGCTCGTGGCGGTATGCCAGACTGGCCCGGATGACCCTCAGCCTACCGGCGCGGCCCGCCGGGGCCCGGAGCCTCACCGAGGTGCTGCCGATCCTGGTCGACGCCCTCGAGGGGGCATCCGCCGTGCTGCCGCCGGTGCGCAGCGGCATCGTGTTCGTGCTCGACGGCCTGGGCGCGCGCAACCTCGCCGCCCGCCGCGCGCACGGGAGGTTCCTCGCCGCGGCGATGGGTCGAAAGGACCTCGCACGCAGTGTCTTCCCCAGCACGACCGCGGCGGCGCTCACCTCATTGCTGACCGCGGCCTGGCCGGGAGAGCACGGGATCGTTGGCTACCGGGTCCGGGTGCCCGGCGGCGGTGTCGCGAACCAGCTCAACGGATGGGACGACGGCGCGCTCGATCCGCTCGCCTGGCAGCGCGCCGAACCGGTGCTGACGCGCCAGGCGCGCCACGGCCGGCCCTGCTTCGTGGTCTCCAAGCCGGACTACGTCACGAGCGGGTTCACGGCGGCGACCCTGCGCGGGGCGGAGATCCACGGCGCCGTCACGCTCGACGAGCGCGTCGAACTGGCGGCCCATCTCGCCCGCGCCCACGACGGGGCGCTCGTCTACCTCTACGGCCCGGAGCTCGACGTGGTCGGTCACCGCAAGGGGGTCGAATCGGAGGAGTGGGCCTTCGCTCTCGAAGCCGTGGACGCCGTCGTCCGGCGGCTGCACGAGGCGGCGGGGCAGACGGTCGGCGTCCTGGTCACCGCCGACCACGGCATGGTGGACGTCGCCGGGCACCGGCACGTGCTGTTCGGCGAGGGAGCGCTGACCGGCGGTGTGACCGCCGTCGGCGGCGAGCCGCGGATGCTGCACCTCTACGCGGCGGAGGGTGCCGCATCCGACCTGTACGCGGCATGGTCCGCGTCGGAGCGTGGCCGCGCCTGGGTGCTCACCCGGGAGCAGGCGATCAGCGCCGGCCTGTTCGGCCCGCTCGTCGACGACGCCGTCGCCGCGCGCATCGGAGACGTGCTGGTCGCGGCCCGTGCCCGGATCGCCTACTACGACGAGCGCGTGACCGACATGTCGCCGCGCCGGATGGTCGGCCAGCACGGCTCGCTCACCGACGAGGAGACGGCCGTGCCGCTCGTGCGTCTCGGCGCGTTCGCGCGCTGAGGAGGTGTCAGCCTTCGTCGCCGCGGGCGCCGAAGACGATCTCGTCCCATGACGGCATCGACGGGCGTCCCTTCCGCCGGGGGGTCTCCGCCTCCGACTCGACGGCTTCGAACGTCGACTCGGCGCCCGGCTCGATCGCGTCGAAGAGGGCGACCGGCGCCGGGGTGCGCTCCTCGGCCTCGCCGGTCGGCGCCGCGGTGCGCTGCCCGCGGCGCCGACGCAGCGCCTCGAGCAGGTCGGCCGTCTCCGGTGAGGCGATCGGTGCGTCGGGTGCGCGCTTGATCGCGGCGTCCTGCACGGCGGCGCTGGAGCCCTCCGGGGTCTCCGGCGTGACCCGCGGGCCGAATGCGCCGCTGTCGAAGCGGGAGTCGT